>DPVA01000177.1:9439-9792 GCA_003529705.1 Gammaproteobacteria bacterium
AATCAATATTTTATGCGTTTTTTGGACGATTTTCAGTGAGCGCGCCCATATCTGAATTTGATTCTTATCCGGGGCTGCGTTAATCCTGAGGAACAGATTCACCTTTCACTATGTCAACAATGATTCTGCTATTCTGACGCCCATGATTTTGTAACATCCCGGGAATCTGTTTTTCGTGAAAAAACTCAGTGGTTTATGTTCTTTTGGGGTTTTCGCCAGTCTGTCGCTGATGGGTTGTGTTGGTGTCGCGTCGAAACCCGGCGCTGCACAGGAGAAGCTTATTGTTGCAGGGCTTTCACAGGATCTCATATACGAATATCTCCTTGGGGACATCGCCGCCAGGCGTGGTGATC
>DPVA01000152.1:0-158 GCA_003529705.1 Gammaproteobacteria bacterium
AAGTGGCCGAAGTTCTGGGTGGGCTGGTTTACGTGAATCTGATTAAGCCGGGACATCCGGCAATCTTCGGTACGTGGCCTTTTGTTTCGGATCTCCGTACTGGCGCCATGAGCGGCGGCAGCGGAGAGCAGGCGGTATTGATGGCGGCTTGCGGCCAA
>DPVA01000152.1:455-1211 GCA_003529705.1 Gammaproteobacteria bacterium
GATGGCGGCTTGCGGCCAAATGGGCCGTTTCTATGATTTGCCGACGGGGATTGCTGCAGGGATGGCGGATGCCAAGCTCCCCGATGCACAGTCCGGCTATGAAAAAGCGTATACAAATGTATTGGCCGGTCACAGTGGAGCAAATCTGATCTATGAAGCCGCTGGCATGCAGGCGAGTCTACTGGGATGCTGTCTGGAAAGTTACGTTATTGACAACGATATGCTAGGTGCGATCAATCGTACCATTCGCGGTATCGAGATCACCGAAGAGTCACTTTCGGTCGAGACGATCCGTGATGTCTGTCTTGATGGGCCCAGTCACTTCCTTGGCCACAATCAGACGATGGCGCTTATGCAGCGGGATTACGTATATCCGGAGGTGGGTGACCGACTGAGCCCAAAAGAGTGGAACGAAAAGGACAGACCCGACCTGCTCGAAGTTGCGCGGGTAAAAGTTGCACAAATTCTTTCCAGCCCGAGGCCTACACACCTTTCTCTTGAAACTGATCAGGAGATCCGGGATCGCTTTCCGGTTCGGCTCAGGGAGCAGACGATGGGGGATGCAGATACTTCCTGACAGCGCCGCGATGTTCAGCCGCGTGATGGCTCGAGGTCAAGTCTGCAAGTTAGGGTGCAAGCCGTGAGATCACCCACTTGCCGCTGGCATCGCGGGTGTATTCAAATCGGTCATGTAGCCGATCAGACTGACTCTGCCAGAACTCGATGCGTTCAGGTTCAAGCCGGTAGCCGCCCCAG
>DPVA01000152.1:1512-9119 GCA_003529705.1 Gammaproteobacteria bacterium
GGTTCAAGCCGGTAGCCGCCCCAGAACGAAGGTAGTGGCACGTCACTGGCGGCGAACTGCTGCTTCACCTCCTCGAGCTTGGATTCTAGTATCCCCCGGGCGGATATCACACTGCTCTGATCCGACGCCCAGGCACCCAGTTGACTGCCACGGCTGCGGGTGAGGAAATACTTTAGTGATTCACCCGTGGAAATCCGTGAGACCGACCCCTGGATGATTACTTGGCGGCCATGCCGTACCCAGGGAAATAGCATCGCGGCGTGGGGATTCTCCTCAAGATCTTTGGCTTTACGACTGGTGTAGTTGGTAAAAAAGACAAAGCCCTTGGCGTCATAGAGTTTCATCAGTACGGTCCGTACGCTGGGTACCCCCAATTTTGAGGCGGTTGCGAGGCTGACGGCGTTGGGTGCATCAGGGTCCACTGCAAAGATCTCGGAGAACCAGCGTTTAAACTGCTCTATTGGATCTTTTGCCAGGGTGTTGGGGTCAAGTGATCCTTGAGAAAAATCTTCCCGTATGTCTTCAGGTAATGTGATGATGTCGAATCCCCCTGGTTAGGAACGGCCCATCAGTACACCACGACCGCTTTACCGTTTTGGCTTACGGGCAGATCGTAACTCCAGATGTCGACATCCAGGCCGTTCTCCCGCCAATGGTCCGCGAGCGCGCCAAGGTAGCGCTGAAAGTTGGGGTGCTCCAGATAAGCTTTGTCGTTGACGTATCGGAATATGGCCTGTGTGTGAAAAGTCCTGAAAGCACCGTCGAGTCGCATCACCTCTTGGCCGGTCCTGTCAAAAAACACAATCGTGGGGGCGAACTGGATATTGAGCTCACGGGCAAATGCGCGTGCTGTGGTGGCACGTCCATCCGGAGTAGTCACCGGGGTATCAGACCACAAGTCGATTTGGACGGAGCGCATTTTCTCTGCCTGCGTTTTGGCGATCTTATGATTAAGCACTTTCTGGTGCAGTGTGTCGCACTGCCGACAGTGGCGCTGCTCGAAATAGACTGCTAGTGGGCGCCCATCGTCAAAAGAAAGATCATGCGGACCAGCTTCAAAGAAAGGCTGCGGGTTCAGTTGCGGGTTGGCTCCGTGTTTTTCAGCTTTACTGAGGTACTCGCTGAAATTGCCAGAGTTGTCCGCGCCGTTCCGGGCCCAAGCAACCGCTGCCCGGAAGGCATCGGGCGGGTAATAACCGTTCAACCTGAGAATTATCTGGCGCGCTTCATCAAAAAAGAGCAGGGTCGGGGTGTAGTTAACCCGCAGTGCCGCGGCTAGCGCTTTTTCAGTAAAAGTTCGACCGCCGACCTGAACCACCTCACGATCGCCCCACATGTTGACCGCCACGAGGTCGAAATCTGATTGCATTGTCTCTGCGATATCCCTCTGGGCAAAGTTGTGTTCAATTAGTGCGTTGCAGTACGGACAACCGGTCTGCCAAAAGTAGAGCACCAGTCGGCGACCCTCAGCTGCAGCTTCATCGATATCTTCCTCAAAATCAAGAAAACTCTCCTTGAACCAGCCGGGGTGTTCGGTATCCATGGCACCTAAAAAGGCTCCCGGAGACTGACTGTCGGCCGATGCGGGTAGGTTCACCAGAACGTTGAGCGTCAGCAGCCCCGCCAGCAACGCTGCGACAGGTTTTATTGCAGATTCTGATCCTATGAGATCGACATTCATGAGACGCGGATCGGAAATGAGGCAATTTTTTCCCGCCATTCGCGAGGTCCTTCTATGTGAACAGAGGCGCCGGTGCTGTCTACTGCAACAGTGACCGGCATGTCTTCTACTTCAAACTCATAGATGGCCTCCATGCCGAGATCTTCGAATGCGATTACCCGTGCCGCCCGAATTGCTTTGGAAACGAGATACGCGGCACCCCCCACGGCGATGAGATAAACACTCCGATGCTGCTTGATAGCAGCGATGGCTTCTGGACCGCGCTCGGCTTTGCCTATCATGCCGGCAAGACCTGTGCCAGCAAGCATGGAGTCAGTGAATTTGTCCATGCGGGTGGCTGTGGTAGGTCCCGCGGGGCCGACAGCCTCATCGCCAACAGGATCTACTGGCCCCACATAGTAGATAAACCGGCCGGTGAAATTGACACCGTCAGGAAGCGGGGCTCCTAATTTCATCAGATCGACTAGTCTCTTATGGGCAGCGTCACGTCCGGTCAGGAGTCGACCACTCAGTAGCAGGTTGTCACCAATGCGCCACGAACGGTAATCCTCAGGGGTGACTTCATCCAGGTTGACACGTTGCCCTACCGTTTGCTGGGTAATTTCAGGCCACGATGAAGAATCAACCTGGGGTAGTTCGGCGGGGCCCGAGCCGTCGAGAGACAAGTGGATATGCCGGGTCGCTGCGCAGTTTGGGATCATGGCAACGGGCAAAGATGCCGCGTGTGTGGCGTAGGTATTGATTTTTACGTCCAGCACCGTCGTAAGGCCGCCGAGCCCCTGGGCACCGATACCCAGTCGGTTGACTGCCTCGTATATGTTGAGACGCAATGTTTCGGTAGCTGTTTTGGGTCCACGTTCGACAATCTCGGCCATGTCCACGGGCGCCATCAGGGACTCTTTTGCCATCAACATCGCTTTTTCCGGTGTGCCGCCGATTCCAATGCCAAGAATACCCGGTGGGCACCAGCCAGCCCCGAGGGTCGGTAGGGTTTCGGTAACCCATTCGGCAAGATCGTCACTGGGATTCAGCATAGCGAGTTTCGCTTTGTTCTCGGATCCACCACCTTTGGCAGCAACAGTGAGTTCGATCTTATTGCCCGGCACGATCTCGGTATGCACGACGGCCGGCGTATTGTCTCCGGTATTTTTCCGATCACCGATGGGAGGCGTGATCACTGATGCCCGAAGCGGATTATCAGGATTGGTATAGGCCCGCCGAACGCCTTCGTCGATGGCCTGTTGCAGCGAGCAGTTACCCTCGATCGCTACTGCTTGACCGAGTTTCACGAACACGACCACGATGCCGGTATCTTGGCAGACAGGCCGATGCCCCTGCGCTGCCATACGCGAGTTGATCAGGATCTGTGCAATGGCGTTTTTGGCAGGCGCTGAGGTTTCGCGCTCATAGGCCTGCGTCATCGCTTCGACAAAGTCCGGCGGGTGATAGTAAGAGATATACTGCAGCGCATCAGCGATGCTTATCGAGATATCTTCGGTTTGAATGCGTATCATGCGCCGGGAATCACCTGCCGAGTGGGCTTGACCTTGATCCTTGTCATTGAAGTGTAGCAAAGCCTACAGGAGAAAATTAATCTGCTGCAGAGGGATCGTTCCACAAACGCCAGCAAATTGTTAGGATAGCCGTTTGGGTTTGCTGTTGTCGGGCAGGCCGGTCCGGAGGTGAGATCCGGGCAGATACCGCGCACATTCAGAGACTATGCTCGACTCGCTCAACCCGGCAAACCGATGGCTTGCTACCTGCGTTCTGCTGGTGGCCCTGTTCGAATCAAGTCCTGCAAGCGCCTTCGTCGAAGTCGGGCAGCACAAGATGCGTTGTAGCAAAGCCTTTCCTTGCCCCGAAGAACTACAGGACCGGGTTAACTTCTGGATCGATATCTACAGTCGCTGGGATAGCCAGGATGCTGTGCTGCATGACTCGGTCGTCCCCAGTCGGGTCTATAGGGTGATTGAAGGCCGCGCCTGTGGCCGCAAGGGCAATACTGAATTCATCAAAGATCAAAAAAAGCGCATTGCGTCGGAGTTGCATACGCTTGCCAATAAGGTGGACCGCAAGTCCCCAGTGAGCAGCGCTTACCAGAAACACCTCCTCAAGCTCTTTCCGGACCGCTCGAGCGCAGACATCCGGCGAGCCGCGGGAGATATTCGCTGCCAGTCAGGTAACCGTGACGGGTTTACCGCAGCGTTGAGACGATTTGGGACCTATGGCCCCATGGTGCGTCGGGTGCTTAAGGATTCAGGATTGCACAGCGATATTCAGTATCTGCCTTTTGTGGAGTCCTCTTACAGTCCAAAGGCCTATTCCCGAGTCGGGGCAGCAGGCCTGTGGCAGATCATGCCCGCGACCGGTCGGACCCTGGGCTTGGAGTTGGATGCCACTGTGGATGAGCGCCTAGATCCTGAGGCGGCAAGCTGGGCGGCAGCCCGTTATCTGAAAGATGCACGCAAAACCCTAACAGTTGCTGCCCGAGCCAAGAACAGCCGGGTGTCCCATAGTGAGCTGAGTCCCTTTGTCATCACCTCCTACAACTATGGTGTGAATGGTATGCGTCGGGCGATCAAGAAGATGGGTCCGGATTACATGCGAGTGATCAACCAGTATCGCTCCAAAAAATTTCAGGTCGCGGTCAAGAATTTTTATGCAGGCTTTCTCGCAGCAAGACATGTAACCCGCAACCATAAACGGTTCTTCGGTGACATCAAGCCCGGCCGACCGCTCCAGTATCAGACTCTGATTCTCGATCGGCCGGTCTCCGTCGCCAGGCTACAAAGCGTTTTTGGTCTCACCGAAACCCAGTTGAAGACGCTGAACCCCGCGCTTACCCGTTTTGTCTGGCACGGTTGGCGCTTCATCCCGGATGGGTACAAGTTGCGACTGCCAAAACGCCAGGATGGCTGGAGCAATCATGTGGCGCGACTTCGGATGATGCCTTCCGAGAGGCGTCAAGGCGGGTCCGTGGAATACACTGTGCGTACAGGGGATACCGCCTGCGGCATTGCGGCCGCGTTTAGGGTCGACTGCCGTGAACTAATTGCGATCAACGACCTTAACCGCAAGGCGGTCATCCGTGTGGGCCAGAAACTGCAGGTGCCGGCCAAGAGGCGTAGCAGAAGTCGCGTTGCGCAGCGCGGCAGGTACGAGGTTCAGCCAGGAGATAGTGCCTGTGTCGTCGCGGGCCGTTTCGGGGTGGACTGCGACGATCTGCTCGCCGCGAACGGCCTGCATCGGGGTTCCGTACTTCAAGTCGGGGCGTCGCTTGTGATTCCCGGGACGATGCCGACCGCGCCGGGAGGAAGTTATACCGTGGGCAAGGGCGACAGCGCCTGTAGTATTGCAAGCCGTTATGGCATCAGTTGCGGCACCTTGCTCTCGGCCAATCGGCTCGTAGAAAGTGATCTGATCTTCCCCGGACAGACGCTTACCGTACCTGGGGTGGCGGCGCCTAGTAGTGCTGCTGACCGCGCTTCACCTCAGGACCCTGCCAAGACTCTGACTTATACCGTGGTCAGTGGCGACAGCGCCTGTAGAATCGCCGTACGTTTTCAGGTGCCATGCCGTCGGCTGATCGCCGACAATGCGCTCGGCAAAGAGGCGCTGATCGTCCCCGGACAGTCGTTAACCATCACGGAGGTGCCGGCAAATCTTGCCCGTTCGTACTCGCCGTCTGCCCAGGCGACTAAAACTGCTGCGTCGTTAGCGGATACCAAATCAAGCACTGATGAGACTTGGTCGAAAATCGCCGACATTGCCGGGAGTGGTTCGGGGATCGGGTTAAGCGGTGTCAGCCCTCTTGACAGGCCTATTGATCTGTCGGTTCAGGCATCGACGGCGGATGGCAGAACGCTTTACCGTATCAATGTCGAACCCGAAGAGACTCTGGGTCATTATTCAGATTGGCTGCGCCTTGGCGGCGTTGAGAAGATTCGAGAACTCAACGGTTATGACGCCACCCAGGTCCTGGAAAGCGGTGATGCGCTTTTGCTTCCAGTAGCAGACGAGACGCAACGCGATACCTTTGAAAGGCGTCGCGAGGAATACCACCGGGTGCTGGTGGAGGAATTCAAGGAGAATTTCGAGGTTACGGGGGCTGATAAGTACAAAATCCGGTCAGGCGACAGCCTCTGGGTTCTTGCCCGCGAATTCGAACTACCCATCTGGGTGATCACCCGTTATAACCCGGAACTCAGAAAGGGCCCGCCTAGAGCCGGCAAGACTATCAAAATACCCCGGATCCGTTCCCGTCAGGGTTGAAGCAGTTGTCCCAAAGGCTTGAACTACTCTGCAGGATCGAACTTCAACGCCACTGAATTAATGCAGTAGCGTTGCCCGGTGGGCTGGGGACCATCAGGAAATACATGGCCTAGATGGGCTTCACACCGGCCGCAGCGGACTTCGGTGCGCGCCATACCCAGACTCGTATCGTGATGCTTATCCACCTGGGCCTCTTCGGCCGGCTGCCAGAAACTTGGCCAGCCGGAGCCTGAATCGAACTTATGCCTGGCATCAAACAGGGATGCCCCGCAGCAGACACAGCAATACATACCTGGACTTTTACAGTCGTTGTATTCTCCACTGAAAGGGGGTTCGGTGTCTTTCAGTCGGCAGATTCGATACTGTTCAGGTGTCAGTTCGTTCCGCCAGGTCTCATCGGTCTTCTCGCACCGTTCGCCGGGTTGTGTCATATCAGGTGTCTCTCAAGGTGATTTCAGATTATCTTGGGCCAGCGCCACGCGTTTTTCCCAGGCCTGCCGGGCAATCTGCATATCTTCCAGAAACCACGGCAGTTCGTCCAGTAGCATCGCCTGGGGGCCGTCTACCAGAGCCTGCTGAGGATTCGGGTGAAAGTCCACCAGCACCATGTTGGCGCCGGCAATAACCCCCTGTGCGGTTGCGTGCATCACATCCAGAATACCATCCGGTGACTGGTCCCGGCTGCCCACGGAGTGGGACGGATCCACACACACCGGCATGCGGGTCAGGCGTTTGACCGCAGGCACATGGGCAAAGTCCACCATATTGCGGTGGGGCAGGCCGGCCTCGGTTTTCATACCGCGTAAACAGAAAATGACGTTGGCGTTGCCCTCGCTGGCCAGATACTCGGCTGCATTCAGGGATTCGTTCAGGGTGATACCGAAACCACGCTTCAGGAGCACCGGGTAGGTGCTCTGCCGGCCAATGGCCTTGAGCAGCTCGAAGTTCTGGGTGTTGCGGGTGCCTACCTGCAACATCACGCCGGTTGGCCGGCCGAGTTTTTCCAGGCAGGTGTCGATTTCCTCGATATGGCTTTCATGGGTGATTTCCATGGCAATCACCTTGATGCCATGCTTGCCTGCTTTCTCGAACACCCAGGGCAGGCAGCCCTTGCCGTGGCCCTGGAAGGAGTAAGGGTTGGTGCGCGGCTTGTAGGCACCCATTCGGGTACATACCTCACCGTTGTCTTCCAGCGCCTGCAGCATCATTTCCACATGCTCGGGTACGTCCACCGCGCAAAGGCCGGCGAAAATGTTCAGGTTGTTCTGGCTGAACTCCACGCCGTTATAAGTAAACCCACTCTGGCGTTGGTCATCCTTGTGGCGCCCAAGAATCCGGTAATCCTCGGAAATCCGGATGGCGCGTTCCACCGCCGGCAGGGCTTCAATTTCTGCTTTTTCCAGGGATTTGGTGTCGCCCAGCAGGTAGATTTCGGTCAGTCGCTGGCTGGCACCCTGAATTTCGTGTACCCGGATGCTGACGCCCGGAAGGTTTTCCAGGTATTCCATGGTCTGGCGATAGGCTTCACTATCGAGCGCGGTGTTGGGGTGAAGAATGGCTAACATGGAATCTCCTTGAATCAGGATGCGGATTCTTCCGCCCGGTGCCGGGCCTGCATGAACTCGCGATGATTAAGATGCAGCAGGTCTGCCAT
>DPVA01000102.1:0-992 GCA_003529705.1 Gammaproteobacteria bacterium
CCGGAGTCATCCGCAATGATTGCGAAGGCATCGCCGCCAATGCTGTTCATGGTGGGCTCAACGACTGTCAGGCAGATCGCGGTCGCAACAGCGGCATCCACGGCATTGCCTCCACGGCGCAGCATCTCAAGTCCTGCCTGAGCCGCCAGGGGTTGCGAGGTGCTTACCATCTGGCCGGCATGCAGCGCGGACCGGCGGGACGGGTGGCGATGGTCACGATCGACTTGCTCAAACATGTCTAGGATTGACCGGAGTCTTCAACAGGTATACCAGCGGTTCAGGGATTGATCCTGCCGTGGCCCGCGTCGGTAATAGGACTTAACGGCCAGTCTAGCATCGGTTTCCCCGACCTGACCGCGCCTGATCAGGAGGTTTGCTGGCATACGTTCTCGAGATAATCCAGTAGCACGTCAAAGCGACCTTTTTCCTTGGCCATATCTATCCGCAGGCGCTCACTGCAGTGTGCATCCAGCGGCATATTGAGCGCCTCCCAATGGTACCGCACTGGCTCTTGCGGCTCGATATCACCGATGAGCATCCGGGCTGCTCTATGAGTGAGATCGTCAAACCAGTCGACGCTTCCCTGACTTTTGACAATGTCCAGATGGGCCAGACCCTCTCCTGCGATATAGGTATACAAACCCCGGTCATCACGTTCGAGGCTATTATGAATATGACCGTTCAGAATAGTGCGTGCACCGATGTTTAGCAATTGATCGCGCAGCCAATCTCCCTCGCCGAAGTTCTCGATGCTGTGATCAGAGGGTTGTTCTTCAATAGGACGCAGGTCGGTGATTGGTCGGTGACTGAAGACCACGTAGTCACGAACAACGGAGTTATCCTTCAGCGGAGACAGTTGTCGCAATAGCGCACCACGCATGCCCCCGGACCAGGGGATCGTGTCAGCCGCGGTATCGAGATTCACAAACTGTACGCCGCCAAGGCGGAATGTCGAGTTCCGTGGCCCGACGCCGTGCTCAAACCAGTGCAGC
>DPVA01000102.1:1297-3210 GCA_003529705.1 Gammaproteobacteria bacterium
GCCGTGCTCAAACCAGTGCAGCAGATGCTGATCGAAACTCCGGACAATGTCATGGTTACCATATGCGGCATACACCGGCAGGGGGCTGCGTGAGAGGTTTTGGAGAACATTGAGATCGTCGCCCGGCTGGTAATAGAGATCACCCAGCAACAGAAGAAACTGCGCCCCAAGATGATGAGCCTGACGAAGTGCCCACTCGAGTTCACGGCCTCCCCCGGTATCCCCGATTGCGGCAAACCGGTAACTGTTGGCAAACGGGACCTGCCAGTGCAGCCTGAGTTCTTTTCCTGGCTCTGTGTCACCGAGCAGCGTTCGCTGCAGGCCATCAATGGATTCTTCCCGAATCTGCCCGCCGCCCTCGCGGCGCAGTATTGCTTGGGGATGAATGTTATCAACGGTTACCCGGAACACACCCTGCATCGTCAACGTCGGCTCGGGCACAAACGCCCGCCATGAAAGAAGCGACCCCTCCATCCCGGTATAAAAGGCGCCATCTGCCGACACTGTAAAATGCTCATCAGGGTGCCGGGCCGAATGCTTTACATGACGAGGCTCTGCCATGAACGGCATCCGGAAACCTCGTATCGCGAGGGCGTTGATGCCGACGCCCGCCCCCACCATGGTGACTGCGCCTAGAAACTGACGACGGGAAGACGGCTTACTCATGGATCTTTGTTTGCCACTATTACTATATAGAGATATGGCCTGATCACGAGCCAGGTATCCGACCGAACCGGCTGTCTACAGAAGACAGCCGGATTGACTGCTTTGTTCTGACACGCATTTTACACCCGACCGAATGCTAGCCTGTGAAACGCTGCGTCGTTGAAACGGTCTAATCCGTTTCAGAATCCCGAATCAGTTTAGTCAGGGTATCGGGATCGAAGATGGTCAAACACTGGCGAGTGGCTTCAATGAGACCGCCTTGCTTCAATTGGTTGAGCGTACGTGTAACGCTTTCCCGTGTCGTGTTGGTTCGACTCGCGAGATCAGCATGGGTCGGGGGTGGTATGATCTCGACTGCGCTGCCTTTCGTAGGATGCATACTCGCCAGCCGCAGCAGTTCGGCGTTAATCCGGTTGCTGGTATTAAGCGCACTGAACTCGAACACTTTTTCATCAGCTCGGCGCAGACGAGCCGTCAATTCGACTATCAGCGCGCGCATTACCTTGGGATGCGAGTCGAGAAGCTCATTGAAGACCCGTGCCGATAACGACGCCAACAGGCTTTCCTCGAGCGTGACTACAAAACTGGAGCGCGGTTGGCCATCAAGCGCAGCGAGTTCACCGAAGACGTCGCCCTGACCAAGTTCAGCGAAGGTAATCTCTTTGCCCGCATCAGAAAAGGTTTTCGCACTGACCCGGCCGTTGCAAATGAAATACACCTCGTCGCAGGGCGTATCCTCGGCCAGCACTTGACTTGCTACCTCATGGCGCGACCAACTGCAGTTTTCAGCGAGTATGGTCAGTTCATCTTCGGTTAAAGGCGCGAAGATTCGGACCTGTTCCAGGGCAGTGACACTGACTTTGGCTTCTACTCGATTTGCCATACTGAAATTCCGTGCCGCACCGTCTACTTACCTTAACCGATTACGGCGCTTGGGGCTACAGACGCGCTGGGCTACCGGATCTGGATCCCGGTTTGTCCTTAAAGCCGCTATGATTCGGCCACATGGACGCGCAATTACCCTGCCGGATTGTCTGCTTGACCGAGGAGACGACTGAGACGCTTTACCGTATCGGTCAGGCCGATCGGATTGTGGGGATTTCGGGTTTCACGGTCAGGCCACCTCAGGCCCGGAAGGAAAAACCCCGTGTCAGCGCTTTCACCAGCGCGCGCATCGATCGGATTCTGGCGTTGGCGCCAGATCTCGTCCTTGGCTTTTCAGACCTGCAGGCTGATATCGCTCAGGA
>DPVA01000102.1:3511-4155 GCA_003529705.1 Gammaproteobacteria bacterium
GCAGGCTGATATCGCTCAGGAACTCATTCGCGCCGGGGTGAGCGTGATGGTGTTCAACCATCGCTCGGTCAAAGGCATCCTCGACATGATCAAGACTTTGGGCGCGATGGTGGGTGCCAGTGAATCTGCCCAGGTTCTGATTGAAGAATGTCAAGCGAATCTCGAGTACGCCCGGGCCCGGGCATGCACACCGCGTCCTCGGGTGTATTTCGAAGAGTGGGATACCCCGCAGATTTCGGCAATTCTCTGGGTCTCCGAACTGATCGAGGCGGCGGGCGGAAGAGATATTTTTCCGGAACTCGCACAGTGTCCGGATGGCAAAAGCCGGATTATCCCGGATCCTGAAGAGGTGGTACGCCGACGTCCTGATATCATTATTGGATCCTGGTGTGGCAAGAAGTTCCGGCCAGAGAAGGTTGCCGCCCGGCCCGGTTGGTCAGCGACCCCCGCGGTGAAAAATAATGCGCTATATGAAATCAAGTCGGCTGAGATTCTCCAGCCCGGCCCGGCGGCGCTCAGTGACGGGCTCTCGCGGCTGTGCACTATCATTGATTCTTGGCACGCAGCGCATGAACGGCCTGAACATGAGTCCGGGTAGGACATTACTGGCTGAGTACGGTGTCGTTCCAGACCTCAAAATCCAT
>DPVA01000102.1:4456-4636 GCA_003529705.1 Gammaproteobacteria bacterium
GTCGTTCCAGACCTCAAAATCCATCGCGGCCTTGATCAGCGAACGCGTATAGTCGTTTTTGGGAGCCGTGAAGACCTTCTCCGCCGCACCATGCTCAACTATCCGGCCGGAGCGCATGACGATGATCTCATCGGCGAGGGCACGCACCACACGCAGGTCATGGCTGATAAAGATATAGCT
>DPVA01000121.1:0-2113 GCA_003529705.1 Gammaproteobacteria bacterium
GCCGAACAGGAAGGGCTCGTTTTTAACCCACCCGATTCAGTCACCAAACGAAACCTGCGTCAGTGGCTTCCGGAGATTGCCACGGTCGGCAATCCGCTCGACTACACCACACCGCTGTGGGGCAATGAGGAAACTCTGGAAAAAGTTTTTTCTGCTGCCCTTGCGCCGGGCTATCACGCGGCGCTGCTGGTGCAGGACTACCCGCCGCTCGATCTTGGGGAAGACAGGCCCTACTACCAGGCTGATGCCCGTGCGTTCATTCGCGCAACCAAAAACGCGGCGATCCCCGCCGCAGTGTGCTCTAGCCTGCCCGAGAACCTTGACGCTCATACCCAACGCACCTTGATTGAAAGTGGGGTGGCACCGTTGCAGGGGATTGGTGAAGCGACTGCGGCGATTCGTGCCGCAGCGATATTTGGTGAAGCGCTTGAAAGAAGAAAGCGGGGCGGCGACCATTTCATTCCAGCTTGCCATCCAGTCCAACGCGAACCATCTGCTCTACTGGATGAATGGCGCGGCAAGCAACTGCTCGCAATTCATCAAGTACGAATCCCGCAGGGTGAGGTTTGCTCCGCTCAAGATGCGGCAGAGACGGCCCGGCGTATCGGCTTTCCGGTCGCGCTAAAACTGGTCAACAGCGCCCTACCCCATAAAAGCGATCACGGCATTGTACGTCTCAACCTTTGCGATACCGATGACATCAACGGGGTTGCTCAGGAGGTGCTGTCACGCGGCTCCAAGGCGCTGGGTCGCCCTGCTGAGAACCGGATCCTGGTCGAGCAGATGGCCGATGACCTGATCACAGAACTTCTGATCGGCGTTCAGAATGACCTGCAGTTCGGCTTGGTGATGACGGTTGCCGGAGGCGGTACTCTGGTCGAACTGATGGCAGACACCGCCACGGTGCTACTGCCAGCCCAACCAGCAGATCTACTCGAGGCACTTGCAAAACTCAGGGTAATGCAACTACTGCAGGGCTATCGCGGCCGCCCCAAAGCAGATCTTGATGGACTGGTGACTACCTTGATGAACATCAGCACCATGGCCCTCGACCTTGCGCACACACTGATCGAAATGGATATCAACCCGCTATGGATCACTCAACACGGCTGTATTGCGGTCGATGCGCTCATCCGGGTAGGTGATATCAATGCCCTGCCAACTGTCCCGAATTAGCATCCTTTCTCGAGATGAAACCTGACGACTCGGGCATGCTTATTCTACTGGACTACGACGGCGTCATCGTGGACTCCGCCCAGCCCGTGCTCAATGAAACAGCTGTCTTCTGTGACACTCACGGGATTCCATTCGATCTTGATCTGTCGGACTTTGACCGGCTTAATCCGGCAACCTTTACTATGCTGGCCAAAGTCTGCGGAATTCCGGAGTCACGCCACCGCGAGTATGGTCGCTTTCTTTTTGACACTCTCCAGAACGAGACATCACACATTCCGCTCTTTTCGGGAGTCAAGGACATGCTGCAGGATCTTTGCGTGCGCCACACCCTATGTGTGGTGACCGCCAATCACGTCGACGTCGTGCGAACCCGCCTTGCCCACGAAGGACTGCAAGACTGTATTGATACCTATTTTGGTAGTAACCGACCTGGTACCAAGGCGGATCATATCCGTGAAGCCCTCATCCAATATTCTGTTCGGCCCGAGTGTGCATGGATGGTGGGCGACTCTATCAGCGACATCGAGGCAGCACGGGCCGGCGGCGTGAACAGCATCGCAGTAAGCTGGGGATGGCAGTCCGATGGGCTGCTGCAAAAACACGACCCGGATAAACTCTTTGATGCACCTGCTGACATGCACGACTTCTTCAAAACATTGGGGTAGTCTGGCCCGGTGACGGACACATGAATACCCTTGCGCATCTGTATCTATCCGGGAACGATCCTGAACTGATGCTGGGAAACTTTATTGGTGACTCGGTACGCGGTGACGAGTTTTCCCATCTCGACGAGCGCGTTCAAAAGGGTGTCATCCTTCACCGCAAGATCGATCGCTTCACCGATAACCACCTGGTCTTTCGGCAAATCTGTGCGCTGATACGGGAGGACTTTGGCCGCTATTGTTCTGTGGTGGCCGATGTCTTTCTTGATCATTTT
>DPVA01000121.1:2413-2744 GCA_003529705.1 Gammaproteobacteria bacterium
CGATGTCTTTCTTGATCATTTTCTGGCGCGGGAATGGCAGCGTTTCGACCCGCGGTCACTGGAGGATTACATCCGCTGGATCCATCAAGTACTGGCCGACCGAATCGATTCGTGCCCAGAACGATCTAGAAGGTACTTCCGATACCTGAGCACCACCGATACTCTGTTGCACTACCGCTCGACAGAGGGGATTAGCCGAACGCTTTCGCAAATGGCCAAACGAGCCCGTTACGATTCGGGCATGGAAAAAGCAGGTACTGTATTGCTAAGCCGATACGCGAGACTTGAAGAAGGATTCGAGCTCTTCTTTCCAGAACTGGTGCATTTTGCG
>DPVA01000106.1 GCA_003529705.1 Gammaproteobacteria bacterium
CAGCAGGACGAGCAGGACCAGCAGGACCAGCAGGACCACCAGGACCAGCAGGGTCAGTAGGGTCAGCCGATCAGTCCCGAGGAAGCCCAGCAATTGCTAGACGCTCTCAACGATCGCGAGCAGGAGGCTCAGAAGCGTCGTTACCGTGTGACGGGCAATGCACAGGAAAAAGATTGGTGATATGCAGCTGATTTTTTCACTGGTGATTGGGGCTCTGGCTGTCCACGGTGCGGTGGCGGCTCCGAATATACAATTCGAGGCCTCGGTCGATCGGACGCGAGTCGGTCAGACGGATCCGATCCGTTTTACGCTTAGTATCATATCGAACGAGAATATCGGACATTTGCCAGCGCCTGAGATCTCGCTGAAAGATTTCTATGTCGAGGGTCCGTCGGTAAGTACTCGAGTAGATATGATTAATTTCAACACCAGTTTTACTCGCGAATTGGTCTATGTTCTCTATGCAAAGCGAACGGGAAAAATCAAGATCGGACCAGCTCGCTTGGAACTAGGGGACGAGAATTATCAGACAAAGGCTACTGAGGTTGAAGTCGTCAAAAGCGCAAAACATCGAAGTTCTAAGGGTAATGCCCGTACCGATAAAGTAGATGAACCTAGCCTCGAAGATGCACTTTTCGTTTCAGCACAAGTTGATTATGAGCGTGCCTATGTCGGTCAGCAGATCACCGTCGAATACGATCTTTTTTATCGTTTCCGGTTGCACAATGTGGGTTTTAAGGATATACCGACTTTTGCCGGGTTCTGGGTAAAGGATCTTTTCGTTGCCCAGCAACTCAACTCGCATCGCGAAGTGATAGAGGGAGTGACCTTCAACGTTGCACCGCTTCGACGGGTCGCACTCTATCCCACGAGCGCGGGCACCTACGCTATAGGGATTCTAGCGATTTCCTGCGATATCCCTAAACAGCGCGGTCGACGCGGTAGCTTGGTCGACGAATTTTTCTCTGGAGATCCGTTTTTTGCCCGTTCTCAATCTGTGATTGTACGCAGCGAAGAACTCGAAGTCGAGGTTCTGCCTTTACCCGAAAAAGGTCGTCCGCAAGAATTCACCGGTGCGGTTGGACGTTTCCAATTGAGGGCCGAGGCCCAGCCGACCCATGTTCCTGCTGGGGATCCGGTAACGCTGCAGGTGATCGTTGAAGGTCAGGGTAATTTGGCAGCAGTACAGGCTCCGAAGATTCAGGTTGGGGCTGGAGTGAAACTTTATGATCCAACGCTCGAAGAAGAAGAAAAAATAGTCGACGGCCTATATGGTGGACGCCGCCTCTTCGAATATATACTTATTCCAGAAGAGGGCGGGATGATGGAGATCACACCGGTGCGTTTTGTATATTTCGACCCATACGAAAGTCGATACCAGACTCTGGAATCCGAACCGATTATTATTCGCAGCGAAGGGACGGTGGGCGAGGTGGTGGTTGAAGGATATGGATTGAGTCGTAAAGATATTGAAGCCGTTGGTCAGGATATACGCTATATCAAGCCCGATGTTGAGCAACTGGGCATGGGCGTGTCGCTTCACCGTAGCTTTTTGTTTTGGTTGGTGCAGGGGACATTGCCTGTTGTCTTTTTTGCCCTACTTATATTGCAGCGTCATCAGCGGCGCTTGAAAGGCGATATTGCCTATGCTCGCCAGCGTCGGTCTAAGGGAGAAGCTGCGAAACGATTGGCGCATGCCGATGAGTTGCTGGCGGCAGGTGAAGTAATAGCATTTCACGCCGAACTTCAGTCTGCGGTACTCGAGTTTCTCTCCGATCGTCTCAACCTTGCCGCTGCGGGGTTGACCAGTGAGGCCAGTGCCGAGATCCTGGAAGGTCGCGGGGTCGATGCAGAGACGGTCGAATCGTTGCGGGACTTACTGACGCGTTGCGACTTTGCTCGTTTTGCTCCGACAGAGAGTTCTCCGGCCGATATGGCAGAAGCAAGGCGCTTGGCTGGAGAATTGGTCGAGGGGCTGGAATCGTGGATTTAATGCGTGCTCTAACGCTTTTTCTATTGCTTAATGCCCAGGTCCTCAGTGCCCAGTCGGTAGCTACTGGACAATATAATAGGGGCAATGCATTCTACCGAGAAGGAGATTTTGAAGCTGCACGCCGCAGCTATCTCGAGGCGGTAGCTACGGGGATTGAGGATGCCCGGCTTTACTATAATTTAGGCAATGCTTGCTTCAAGTTGAGTCGCTTGGGCGAAGCTGTACTCTGGTATGAAAGGGCTCGCCGGTTGGCGCCTCACGATGAAGATGTCGAAGCCAATTTGCACTTCGCCAATTTGGTGAAGAAGGATCGCGAAATCCAGGGTGATGAGGGCTCGCTGGTCGAGTTTGTCGTTGCAGTGTACTTCTGGCCTAGTTACGATCGCCTCTCTTTATTCTTCGCCTGCGGATTTTTTGCGGTGTTTGGTCTGGCCTTGATGCGCTTGCTTTCGCGATCTAAGTTTGGCACGGGGTGGTTAGTGGCGATTCTGCTCTGCGGTGGGCTGAGCCTGAGCGCGGCCATCTGGTTTGGAACACGTCTTTATGCTCGGTCCGGGACGGATGAGGCTATTGTCATGGTGGATGAAGTCCTTGCGCGTTCAGGACCTGATGAAGGACAAACCGAAGTATTTGCTGTACATGAGGGGACCAAAGTGCGTCTGGTGCGACAAGAGGAAGCCTGGGTATTGGTGCGACTGGCCAACGGTCTGGGTGGATG
>DPVA01000155.1:0-533 GCA_003529705.1 Gammaproteobacteria bacterium
TCCACTGCACTGCCCGAGCAGGTGGTGCGCGATGTGCTGGTCTCGGCCTTTCAAAGTGCGGGGCAACGATGTTCCGCACTGCGCATCCTTTATCTCCAGGAGGACATAAAAGACCGGGTGCTGGAATTGCTTTTCGGTGCAATGGATGAGTTACAACTGGGAGACCCGCTTGATAATGCGACTGATGTCGGGCCGGTCATTGATGCCTCGGCACTGGCGGAGATCCGCAGTTACTGTGAGCGCGAGAAGACTGCGGGGAGGTTGCTGAAACAGTTAGAGGTGCCCGGTGATGGTCACTTTATGGGTCCCAGCGTGGTTGAGGTCGCCGGTATCGGGGATATCGGGCGTGAAATCTTTGGACCAGTACTGCATGTCGCAACTTTTGCCGCTGGGCAAATAGAAAAAGTGTTGTCCGACATCAATCGGCAGGGCTATGGCCTGACCCTCGGCCTGCATTCCCGGGTGGATGCCCGTGTCCAGCAGATTATCGACCGGGCGCATGTTGGTAATATTTATGTCAACCGCAACCAGAT
>DPVA01000155.1:930-3151 GCA_003529705.1 Gammaproteobacteria bacterium
GGTGGACCGCTTTATCTCAGCCGG
The DNA here is from genome assembly GCA_003529705.1 of Gammaproteobacteria bacterium. Classification (GTDB taxonomy): domain Bacteria; phylum Pseudomonadota; class Gammaproteobacteria; order Arenicellales; family UBA868; genus UBA868. The sequence continues at coordinate 955 of DPVA01000155.1, forward strand.
TTCTGCAAAAAGACACCATCGGAAGCACCTTCCGCAGGTAGTCAACACCCAGCACCGGGGTTGAAGATTGAGGCGGAAGAATTGCAGGCCTGGTTTTCTGCTGAAGAAGTGCCTTCAGAGCCCATCGACCCCGGAAAGGTTGACGCCTTTCTGGAGCAGGTTTCGCCTGCACTCCCCACATTGGTGGTAGATGCTGTCCGGAGTCTTACCCGGGTTCCAGCGCAGATGCCAGGCCCTACTGGAGAGAGCAATCATTGGAAACTTTATCCCCGGGGTAATGTGCTGTGTCTCGGCCCCGGAGTGGAGAATCTTAGGATACAGGCCTGTCAGGCCCTCGCCTTGGGTAATCGGGTGCTCGCATTGGGTGGCGAGATCCCCGAACTGTCCGGCGCGCTTGCAGACTGGCCACTTGAGATGCGGCCAGGGAAAATTGATCCGGCGGCTCTGGCAAGCGTTAAAGGACTCAGTGCGGTCTGCCTCTGGGGAAGAGGCGAAGACCTTCGTCCCTGGCGCAGCGCGCTTGCAGAACGAGATGGGGTTATCGCGCCCCTGTTGACCGACTCTGCTGACATCACCCAACTGGTCCTCGAGCGCCATGTCTGCGTGGATACCACCGCGTCCGGCGGTAACACGACGCTTTTGGTGCAGACCGCTTAAGGATTCGGTATGGTCTGCCAGGGAAATAGATGCCGATCGGGAAGCACCGCTAAAGGAGGGTAATCATGACTATGGGTGTAGGGGGTTCAACGGCAGACCAGGAATTAGCCGGGTTGTCGCAGCAGATCGGGTATGTCCCGATTTCGCCGGATGAGCGTCAGGACCGGATCGCCAATGCGCAAAGGCTGATGGTGGAGCAGGGAATCGACGCCCTCTATCTGGATGCCTCAACAAGTCTTTTCTACTTTACCGGTCTTCGCCTGTGGGCCACCGAGCGGCTTCACGGGGCTGTGATCCCGGCTCGGGGAGACATTGTTTACATCACCCCGGGGTTCGAAGAAGAAAAGACCCGGGCCATGCTGCTTTTTGGAGATGACATCCGCACCTGGGAAGAGCACGAAGATCCGACTGTGTTGGTTGCACAATGTATTGCTGGCGCGGCCGACGCACAGCCTCGTGTGGCGGTGGACCCGGCCACGCCGTTTTTTGTTTTTGATGGGCTGCGCCACGCCATGCCCCCGGCCGAGTTCCTGAACGGATCCTGCATCACCGCAGGATGCCGGATGCAAAAGTCCGCCAGCGAAATTGCACTGATCCAGTTTGCGATGAACCTCACCCTTAAGGTGCACCAAAGCGCTGCCCGGATTCTTGAGGCGGGAATGAGTACGGTGGATGTACAGGCGTTCTTGACTGCGGCGCATCTTAAGCTCGGTACCGATGGTCCGCCGCCGTTTCGGATCGTGCTATTTGGAGAACCCACCGCTTATCCCCACGGAGTGCCCTATCCACAGGAATTAAAAGAAGGCGATACGGTGCTGATCGATACGGGAGCGACGGTCGACGGATATTTTTCTGACATTACCCGCACCTATGTTTTTGGGGAACCCAGCAAACGACAGCGTGAGGTCTGGAACCTTGAAAAAGCAGCTCAGGCGGCGGCTTTTGCTGCGGCCAAGGTTGGCGCACCTGCTGAATCCGTCGACCGCGCTGCGCGGGATGTCATTGAGGCAGCTGGCTTTGGGCCGGGATACAAAGTGCCGGGTCTTGCCCACCGCACCGGGCACGGCATCGGCCTTGATATTCATGAGGAAACCTACATCGTGCCGGGCAATACCACGGCACTCTTGCCGGGGATGTGTTTTTCCAACGAACCGATGATCTGTATTTATGGGGAATTCGGTGTACGCCTTGAAGACCATGTATACATCACTGAGGACGGACCGCGTTGGTTCACAGAGCCTTCGCCGTCGATCGACCAGCCGTTTGCCTAGAGGATTACTGGAATCGCTTAAAGGGAGGTAAAGACCGGGTCGATACTCAGGCCGGTTTTTCGATCAGTTCAAAAGTGATGCCGTCACTGTCCCGCAGGTAAACGATCCTTGCACCGGCGTTAGGACCCTGATCCACGGTGATGATCTCGCCTTCGGCGGTAACGCTGTGAGCCGCAGCGGCCTCGATCAGTTCATCGAGACCGGTCACATCATAGGCAACGTGACAAAAGCCCGTGTCGCAGGCCCGGGGCCGCACGCCAGTACGGTCA
>DPVA01000113.1:0-146 GCA_003529705.1 Gammaproteobacteria bacterium
GCCGTTCCAGGCCACCAGAATCCGCTTGCCGATCGTTTCGGGAATATCATCACTGACCAGCAGTAGCGGGCGACCGCTTTCAAAAAGTAGTGCCTCCGCAGTACTCTTCCAGTCCATGTCGCCGCCGGACAACTCTCGGTGCAGAA
>DPVA01000113.1:463-731 GCA_003529705.1 Gammaproteobacteria bacterium
ACTGATACCAAAAGCCCGGGCATATTCGCCCAGGCCCTCTGGACCCGTTCCCATCATCTCGGTCCAACCTGCCCGAAGACCCTCGCCTTCAAGAGAACTTAGAGGGATGCCCCGGTCGGCGATCAGTGATTCAAATGCCTCCCGAGCGAGTGCTGCCTGCTGCCGCCCCTCTTCTTCGAATGCGGCCAGATAATCCCCGGGTAAGGTAATGCCTTCACCCGCAATGATCGGGAGCACTTGCCGACTATAAGCTCCCTCGATATAGGCA
>DPVA01000113.1:1052-1635 GCA_003529705.1 Gammaproteobacteria bacterium
CTTCCGCCTCGGCGATGCGTTTTGCTGCATCGATGGCGGCAGTGTTGGGCTGGGTATTATTAAAGGGAACCAGTATTGTTCGTAAACCAGGCATAAACTAACCTCCGTCATGACAGAAGAGACAGAGGATATTTTAGCAAGGCCTCGACGCATCTGCCGAAGACGCGAGTGCGAGCAGGGATTCGCCGACAAGAGTATGGCGCCAACCGTTGAGTATACGAAGGTTACGCTCACCGGCGGCGAGTGCCCGGATCTCGTCTCTGGGAGCAACTGCCGATGTCGGAATGCCCTCACGCTCGCAGACTTCCCCGAGATGCTTCCACAAAGCATTTCCCAGGGCCTTCAGTGCAGCATCGGGCCTAGCAGGTTTTGGTATCGGAGTGAAGTCGGAAGTGGGATATTCGCTGGCACGAATAACTGCCAGCAGATCTTCGCCCCGACGCTTCAGCGTGGTCTTGTCAATACTGTCCACCATTGCCAGCGATTGAAGATCTCGCGGACGCGTACGCGCGAGTTCAATTACAACATCTGTGGACAACAGCCACTCGCGTGGACGATCTTTTTGGCGGGCCAGATCCTCCTG
>DPVA01000113.1:1940-2783 GCA_003529705.1 Gammaproteobacteria bacterium
TGGCGGGCCAGATCCTCCCGCCACTTTGCCAATGCCGCCGCCACACTTTGTGAGGCTGAATCCATCCCCGCGCACGCCCGCAATATCCGACCAATCGGAGCGCGCCGTGCCTTTTGCAGTGCCTGATCAGATACCAACGCAAAGCAATCATCAGCAAGCCAGGATGTGCGTCCGCGATCCTGCAGTTCGGCACTCAAGGTCTCGTACAGCATGCCTAGATAATGGACATCATCCAGAGCATATTGGACCTCCTCTTCGCTTAATGGACGTCGACACCATGGCGTTCTGGTGAATGCCTTTGGTAGCGAGACACTGCATATCTCCTTGACCAGATGGGCATAGCCCGCCTGTTCACCGTATCCGCAGAACGCGCCAGCGATTTGAGTATCAAAAATGTTCGAAGGCAAGACAGACAGGTGATGGTGCAGTACTTCCAGATCCTGGCGGGCCGCGTGAAAGATCTTTGTCGGACGCGTCCGCGTCAACAGCATCCGGACCGCGTCCCAGTCGAAATCCATCAATGGATCGATGCATACCGCCTGTTGCGGCGTCGACATCTGCAGCAAGCAGAGCCGAGGGAAGAAAGTTCGGACCCGCTCAAATTCTGTATCAATACCAAGCCATGGTGCTGCCTCGGCATGTTTGACCCAGGTATCAAGATCTTGCTGGCGGTCTATCCAAAGGGTCTGGAGGTTTAACGGTGGACTCGCAGTCAACAGGGCTTCCGGTCGTTTTTGAACACAAGTATGGAGCTGGCTGATGATATCATCGTAAGGTATTCATCAGTAATTACAACTAATGGTCAGATTTCTTCAACTCTTCATCAATCTTTGCCTGTTTCGA
>DPVA01000113.1:3062-9317 GCA_003529705.1 Gammaproteobacteria bacterium
TTCATCAATCTTTGCCTGTTTCGACACCAGGCACAGGATGTGCCGCGCTCGGAGACACTGCTCGTCGCGACAGCGGGCCTGGCGGTCATCACGAGTGCGATTAACGCGGTACCCAATGCAGGACTGATTCGCGGACTGTCCATCTCAATCGGTCAGGTACTGTTGTTTGCGCTACTAATCAGCCTCGTTTTGCGTCTTCGCAATCTTCCTGGGCGCGCGCCGCAAACCCTAACGGCGATGTTCGGGGCAACCACCTTGTTACAACTGCTGGCGCTTCCTTTTTTTGGATGGCATGAAACGCTGCTGCCGGACGGGCCGGACCCGGTGATGGCATTGACGGTCCCATTGCTCATCGCAGCAGGAATTGCAATCTGGTCACTCGCTGTGATGGCTTCGATTCTCCGGCAAGCAATGGAATGCGGATTGGGACTGGCCCTGTTGATTATAGTCGGCTGTCAATCGGTGATCATGGCTGCCATCATGGCCTTTAGTGGCAGCCCCTCTGGTTGAAAATCGCGGTCCACATCGCAGGTATCGGCGGGACGTTTATGGCTGGACTTGCATTAATCGCTCGGGAAGCGGGCTTTGAGGTCAGCGGCTGCGATCTGGCGGTCTACCCTCCCATGAGCGATCTCCTGCATTCTCAGGATATCGCGATACAGGAGGGATACCATCCGGAACAACTGGATAATGCACCCGAACTGTTTGTGATCGGCAACGCTTTGTCCCGCGGCAATTCCCTAGTCGAACACATACTGGAAAGGCGCTGTCCGTATACCTCCGGACCCCAGTGGCTACGCGAGGCCATTATTCCGCAAAAACGCGTTCTGGCAGTCGCTGGAACGCATGGCAAAACGACGACTTCAAGCATCGCTGCTTTTATTCTGGACCAGTGTGGAATCGAACCTGGATTTTTGATCGGAGGGGTTCCGGGAAATTTTGACGTCTCGGCAAGACTCGGTGACGGAGATTGGTTTGTTATTGAGGCGGACGAGTACGATACGGCATTTTTTGATAAACGCGCGAAGTTCCTTCACTATCGTCCTGATATTGTTATTTTGGGCAACCTAGAGTTTGACCATGCTGATATCTTCGACAGCATTGGCGACATTGAGCGGCAATTTGAGTATCTTCTGCGAGGCGTGCCGTCCGACGGGGTAATCCTCGTTAATGCAGATCACGCCGGATTGAACGCACTGCTCGCTCGCGGATGTTGGTCCCAGATCGTCCCCTACAGTTGTACTGACGTGCCGGCCACATGGCGTGCCGTTGCGCTACAGGCCGACTGCCGACGCTTTGAAGTCTTCCACGAAGATCTCCACGTGGCGACGGTGGACTGGGCGTTGATGGGCAGACACAACATGTCGAATGCTCTTGGCGCGATCGCTGCCAGCCAAATTATCGGTGTCGAATCCGCAGCCGCCTGTGCATCGCTCGCCGAATTCCAGGCTCCAAAACGCCGTCTTGAGCGGACAAACCCTGCATCATCAATAGCGTTGTTCGATGACTTCGCGCATCACCCCACGGCGGTTCGTGAAACCCTACACTCACTTCAAAATCTCAAGAGCACTGGAAAACTAATCGCAATTCTGGAGCCCCGATCCAACACGATGAAACGCGGAGTTCACCGCGGGGAACTTGCAGAGGCGCTGTCGATCGCCGACACAGCCATTATCCGTCGACGGGATGATCTTGATTGGGATCCCGAAGAACTGACACGTGTGGCCGGCGGGGCTAAAATTACCGTTTGCGATTCCATTCCTGAGATCGTTGATGCTGTCTGCGACATGGCAAAGCCCGGTGACCGCATCGTAATGATGAGTAATGGCGATTTTGACGGGCTCCGAGACCTGCTCGGCGTACGCCTCAACTGACAAAAGCATCTCTCCAGAGGAAACATTGATGAATAAAGTCTTATCCACCCTGAGCCTCTTTTTTGTCTTTATTCTGCCGAGCGCCGCCCAAGAATATCAGCAGGACGTCAACTTTTTTGAGCTTCAGGTGGCGCAGCCCGTACATACAGGCGATAAAATCGAAGTCCTCGAACTCTTCTGGTACCGGTGCCCGCACTGCTATGCGCTGGAACCCTATCTGAACAAATGGCTGAAGAATCCGCCCGAATTCGTGGAATTTGTCCGCCTACCCGCCATTCTAAATCGCTCATGGGAGTTCGATGCGCGGGTTTACTACACTTTCGTTGCACTTGGTTTAGTGGACCGCTTGCACGAACCTTACTTTGAAGCAATCCATGACGAGCGAAGACGTTTCAAATCCATCGAGCAAGTCGCGGATTGGGTGGCAGAAAAAGGCCTTGACCCGCAGCCCATACTCGACACCTTTAATTCTTTTGGCGTCGATTCCATGGTCGCCCACGCTGCAGACATGTCAGGCCGATACGAAACCGACGGGGTACCAACAATTGTTATTGACGGTAAATACCGGACGAAGGTGTCCTTCGCGGGTGGCCACAACGAACTGATTGATCTAATGAATTACCTCGCCCAGCGTGCGCAGACCGAGCGCGCCGACTAGCTCTACGGCGCATCGGCTCATCGTGGCCAGGGATCCGAACGAATACCAGATCTTCTATCATGTCGGTCTGGGCAAGGCCGCCTCGACTTACCTGCAGAGCAAAGTCTTTCCTAAACTAAAAGATATTCGTTATGTGCCTCGCGACCGTTACCGCGGATATCAGAAACTAATTGAACGCACCCAAGACCAGCGCTACCTGATCTCCCGCGAAGCGGCTTACCGACTGAACCAGCGGCTCGACGAATTCGCCGCCTTCAGAGCCGACGCACGTGTGATTCTGGTTCTGCGGCGCCATGATCGCTGGATCGCGTCACATTACAGACGTTATCTCAAGAACGGAGGCAGCATGGACTTTGAGCGCTATGCGGATCTGGACAGTTCTACGCCGCCGATCTGGGGTGAACAGCAAATGCGCTTCATGCCTATGATCAAGACCATTGAGTCTCGTTTTGGTGCCCCGCCTCTTGTGTTATTCCACGAAGATTTCAAAACCGACCCGTTTTCATTGGTCGATCAGATTTGCGCTTTCACCGGAGCCCGCTACCAGCGAGAGCAGATCGACCTCTCTGTAGTGCACAGTTCATGGAGCGACGATCAACTCAAGGTCACTCGGCAGATCGGAAAACGCCTTTTTTCCGAGATTCCGAAAGCGAACGAGCACCCCGGACTACATCGGGTACAACGTCGGCTAAAACTCTGGGCCTGCTACAGCATTCTCGGCGCAGCAAAACTGGTTCCCAAAGCGCTACTCGATCCCCGCCCGTTGATTCGAGCGAACAGCCTGGAGCGCGTCCGCAACCACTTTGAAGAGGACTGGCATGCCTGTCACCATTACGCCCGGACACACAATCCGTCACCAACACCACTTAAACGTTGATCATCTCTGAGCCTTTGATGCCATCAAATACAAGCAGAACGGCAAGCGCCATAGAAAGGGGTCCCAATATCCAACTGACTATATTCAGACCGGTCACAACCAGCAGACGCTGCGCCCAACTAGGCCCAAACATTAAGTTCAGAGTTAACAGAAATCGGCCCGATGGCGTTAATGAGGGCAGTTGCTGCAAATACCAAGATTTCTTTCACGGTGATTATCTGAGTCACTTAAGGGAATCGCTCAATCGAAGGTTGCAACCCCCTCTTTATGCAAATCCTCCATGGTGCGCGTAATCCCCTCGCGAAGAATGCCGACCATCTCGTCAATTTGCTCCTGGGTGATACACAGCGGCGGCGACATCACACACATATTGATTAGCGGCCGGACCAGAAGACCTAACGCCTGGCAATGTTTGTCAATTCGGCTGCCAACTTCATAATCAAGCTCTAGAGGCTCTCGACTCTCCTGGCTGGCCACGCACTCCAGGCATCCCATCAGACCCATGCCGCGGATATCACCGACGATAGGCAAGTCCGACAGGGTTCGAAGCTGTTCCTGCATATAGGAACCCACTTTAAGAGAATTTTCCAGTAGCCCCTGCGACTCGAAGACCTCCATATTGGCAATACCTGCCGCACAGGCGACAGGATGACCTGAATAGGTAAACCCGTTGGAAAAGACTGACCCTCGATCACCATCACCGCTAACCGCCTGAATCAGCCTATCGGAGATGATCACACAGGATAGGGGGATATACCCGGACGTCAGGCCCTTGGCTGAGATAATGATGTCCGGCGTGATATCGAAAACAGGTTCGGACGCATACCAATGGCCCAAGCGACCGAATCCGGTTACCACCTCATCAGATATGTAGATGATGTCATGTCGGCGGCAAACCTCAAGGCAGTCGGCGTGGTAACCCGCGGGCGGCACAATAACGCCACCGGAGGCCAGTATGGGCTCTGCAATAAAAGCGCCCACCTTGTCTGGACCCACTTCCAGAATCTTGTCTTCCAACTCTTTGATCAGAAATTTTTTGAACGCGTCAACATCCATCCCCTCCGGCCGACGATAAGGATTCGGCGAAGAAACAAAATGCACGGTATCCAGTCGGGTATCGAGCCAGCTCTTGTCGCGTTGCTTTCCTGAGACAGCGGCCGAAAGATACGTACTGCCGTGATAGGCGTTATGCCGGGAGATGATGTGTTTCTTCTCTGGTCTACCGAGCACGTTGTTATAAAACATCATGAACCGCAGTGCCGAATCAACGGCAGTGGACCCGCCGGTGGCATAAAAGACATGATCAAGATCTCCCGGCGCGACGGCTGCGAGACGTTCGGCCAGACGAGCGGCGGGTTCTGTTGGATGACTCCAGGGACTTGTGTAGGACAACTGCGTAGCCTGCTGATGAATCGCATCGACTATCTGCTTCTGACCGTGACCAGCGTTAACGCACCACATCCCTCCGGGACCATCCAACAGGCGATTGCCCTTGGCATCAAACACATAAGATCCCTCGCCGACCCCTAGAACCGTCCGGCTGGTGTTCGGAATGTCAAATGACTCCCACGGGTGTACGACATGCGCATCCATGCGACGAACTGTGGAAAGGTCCATGGGACTGGTATTGGACATAATGAATCTCCTTGGTATTGCTCTCTACTGCTGAGTTTTATGAAGTTTGATGCGTAAAACTAGTTAACTGGACTCTCTTGCTTGAAGGCGACCGTTAAGGTCCGCCATTGATCCAGATTCGGGCGGGTAGCGCCTGCTCATCACCGGGATTTTATCCTTAAGACGGCGGTGAAACTGCAGCACACCGGCTTCAATATCGGCAAGATTGTCCAAGGGAAAGACGCTTGTTCCGGCAGCTTCTTGCAGCCAGCGAACCAGGGCATCGTCCTCAAGGCTTGTGAGGGTATCAATTCTGCCGCTTAGGTACTGTGCGGCACGCACCTGACGTGAGGAATCGGGCAGACCATATTCTCGGGAGACGACCCTAGTTCTTTCCGGCCCACAAGGTAAAGACATGTAGTAACCGGCCTTCTCGGGATAGAAGAAGATAATCGCGTTGGGGAATATACCGAAGTACAACCAAAGACGACGTGACTCAGCAGGAAGGTGCTCCATGTCAGGCAGTAGGGATTTATATCGAGCTACACTCCACGCGCTTGCAGGCTGATCGTCGACCGTTCCCGTTGATACGGGAATCTCACCGATAAAATCGTCTCGATAACTTCGTCCGTACAACTCCTGAAGTGCCGGATGGGCCGAGGGCACATGATAGCCCTCGTTATCCACATCGTGAAAGAACTTCCAGTTGTAGCGAACCTCACTGATACTGCCCTCGCCGAGGGAAACCATATCGGCCAGTCGATAGCAAGCTACCCGCTCCTCGATGGTATGGAGTTTTTTGGATACTGCCTCTCCTCCAGGCTCGAAACGGATAAAGAGGAGTCCCTGCCAGACTTCCAGCTCCAGTGGAACAAGGCCGTGCTCGTTAATGTCTAGACCCTCAAAAGTCTGCAGGCGGGGTACGCTCTTGAGCCGTCCGTCAAGGCTATAGGTCCAGCCATGAAAGGGACAGCGCATTACGTGTCCGCAATTACCCTGGCTTTTTGGAACGACTCGGGAACCGCGGTGGCGGCAGACATTATGAAAGGCGCGAAGCTCTTCTTTCTCATCGCGAATTACCAGTACACGCTCCCGTCCGACTTCAAGGGTGAGGTAGTCCCCTGGCAGTGGCACATCTGAGATATGGCCTGCCAGCATCCACTCACGTCTGAAGAGTTCTGATATTTCAAGGTCATGAAGTTCGGTATTGGTATAGGTCCAGGCCGACAGCA
>DPVA01000113.1:9620-10339 GCA_003529705.1 Gammaproteobacteria bacterium
GGTATAGGTCCAGGCCGACAGCATTCCTTTACCAATATCATCGACAGTCGGTGCGGATACTTCATCGCAGGACTCGCCTGGTTCATCCAATCCTCGAGGCAGAACGCTTTCCAAATAATCAAGGCAGGTTCTTCGCGCAACATGCAGATCAACCGTATCGGGCTCCATCATGGATTGTTCCCAGACGCTGTCGATCAGCGCATCAAAAGCGCGGGCCAGAGGCGTCGCGTGACTGGTCTTTGACTGAGCGTCCTCAGCGCCCTCAAACAAGGTCGTGAACAGTGCCTCGACACGCTGGCGGATCACAAGTTCCCGAACCCGTACCGCCCCGATATAGTCAACCCGGGCTTGGCTTTCTCCCATGAACGCGTACCAGACCGCAGCGCGCGCGGGTGTGCATAGGTCTGGATCCAGCATGGCATCCACCAATGCTTGCAAAGTCTTTGTTGGATTCGATGACAGCGCGAAAGCACGATCCACTGCCGCCTCGTATTCCCGGGAGACAGTCTGTAGTGTCTCCAGGAGCAGTTGCTCTTTGGTCTTAAAATAAAAATTAACGATACTGGTCGACAGGCCGGCTTGCCGCGCAACCTTTGCGAGCGTCAGACGCGACAAACCATCGCGGTAAACGACCTCAATGGTTGCTTCAATCAACTGGCTACGTCGATCAACATTCCGCCGAGGCACTCGAATCGGAGCAACTACGCTCATATCTTCAA
>DPVA01000113.1:10664-10998 GCA_003529705.1 Gammaproteobacteria bacterium
CTGGTATTTAGAGGTTGGATTTTTATTGTATAAGTATACAAATTCCTGTATGTTTGTACAAAATATGAATAGAGATTGCTAATTTTTCAGGAGCAATAGGTCCTCCGAGTCAAAACACAGGCGCGCCTGGTCCCCCGTCTTTCCTGAGCCGTCGTAGTCCTGTTGCGCCACATCCAGCGACTCATCTTCTGCACCACTCACGATCACCCTGTAGTAGGTGGTGTGGCCCCAAAACGCGCTCGCGGCCAAAGTCACGCGGACAGCACCGGGTTCAGATGATGATTTCAAGATAAGGTTTTCGGGGCGGACTGCGAGGGTGACCGGATCGCCAACC
>DPVA01000020.1 GCA_003529705.1 Gammaproteobacteria bacterium
GGCTGGCAGAGTCAGTCGGGGGTTACCACTGTCCAGGACTTTCTCGAGGCCGCCCTGAGTTCGGTAGCGGCGGAGCCGGTGCGCGTTGTCACCGCCGGAAGGACAGATACCGGAGTTCATGCAAACGGTCAGGTTGCGCACTTCAATACTACAGCGGAGCGAACGTCAGTGAACTGGGTGCGGGGTACTAATACCAACCTCCCCGCAGGCTTAGTACTCACCTGGGTCAAGGAGGTTGATAAAACGTTTCATGCGCGCTTCAGCGCACTTTCTAGAAGATATCGATATATTTTTTTCTGCCGGGATGTTCGGCCCACTTACCTTGCCCAACGGGTCTCCTGGACCTATGACAACCTTGACGTTCAGCACATGCGAGCCGCCGCGATCTGCTTTGAGGGCCGACATGATTTCTCTGCGTTTAGGGCAAGCGGCTGCCAGGCGAAGCAGCCGGTAAAGGAAATCTACGAACTCACCGTAAATTCATCGGGTCCTTGGATCTGGATAGATGTCGAGGCGGACGGTTTTCTTCAACATATGGTGCGAAACATCGCAGGGGTATTAACTGCCATCGGCGCCGGTGCTCGCTCTATCCCCTGGGCGAAAGAAGTCCTCGAGGGGCGCGATCGAACACTAGGAGGCGTGACTGCGCTACCGGATGGCCTGTATCTGAGCGGAGTCAGATACCCCGGGCATTTCCATATTCCTCCACCGCCTGAGCCCTGCAGATATTGGTAGACCGACGGTTTCAGGGGTAGACAGTAAAATAGCCGAGTGCGAACCCGAATTAAGATATGTGGTATCACCTGTGCAGAGGATGCTGCAGCCGCCGTGGCCGCGGGTGCCGATGCACTTGGGTTGATCTTCTTTCCGCAGAGCCGCCGTATGATTGGTCTTGATCAAGCAGCCGCGGTTGCGCGGGAGGTGCCTGCCATGGTCGATCTGATTGGGGTCTTCGTCGATCCGTCAGAAGGTGAGATCGCACGTGTTCTGGATAGGATTCCATTGACCTTGCTGCAGTTTCATGGCGCCGAGCCGGCCGTGGAATGCGACCGCAGTGGCCTTCCTTATATTAAAGCGATCAGAATGCGAGACGGAATTGAAATCGACAAATTGCCCGCTACATATCCCAATGCCGGCGCATTCCTGCTGGACACCTACCACGCCGAAGCGGTCGGGGGCACTGGAGTTTCTTTTGACTGGCGCCGGGCCAGAGTTAATTTTTCGGCGCCGGTTATCCTCGCTGGGGGTTTAGAACCCCACAATGTCTCCCAAGCGCTTGATCAATCTGGAGCATGGGCGGTTGATGTAAGTACGGGAGTCGAAGTTGAACCTGGGCGAAAAAGCGCAGAAAAGATACAGGCTTTTTGCCAGGCAGTCTACGCTTGGGATACGCAGGCAACTCAGCGGATGAAGGAAGGGAACGGTGCATGAACTGGTTTGACCGACTGATTCCTCCGAAGATAAAAAATGTTGCATCGGTGGCGACCCGCCGCGGAGTGCCGCAAGGTCTCTGGCGGAAGTGCGATGACTGCAGTGCAGTCCTCTATAGTGCTGATCTCGATCGGGGACTACAGGTCTGCCCGAAATGCGGCCACCATATGCGCTTGAGTGCCCGTGCGCGTTTGAACGGATTCTTTGACCAGGGACGTTTCGATGAGATCGGGGCGGAACTGCGGGCGGTCGACGTTCTGCATTTTCGAGATGCCAAGCGGTATCGTGACCGCCTGTCGGATGCCGGTAAGTCCAGCCTGGAGCCGGAGGCGTTGATCGCAGGACGTGGTACGCTTGAGGAGATTCCGCTGAACGCTGCCGCCTTTGAATTCGGGTTCATGGGAGGATCAATGGGATCTGTCGTCGGCGAAAAGTTTGCCCGCAGTGTCGACGATGCGGTGGAGCGGGGCAACCCATTCGTTTGCTTTAGCGCAAGCGGCGGCGCCCGTATGCAGGAAGGTTTGTTTTCACTTATGCAAATGGCAAAGACTACTGCGGCGTTAAAAAACCTTAACAGAGCACGATTGCCATTCGTTTCTGTTCTGACTGACCCCACCATGGGCGGCGTGTCCGCAAGTCTTGCGATGTTGGGTGACGTTATCATCGCAGAACCTCATGCACTTATCGGGTTCGCAGGCCCGCGGGTGATCGAGCAAACGGTTCGTGAGACCCTGCCAGAGGGATTTCAGCAGTCCGAATTTCTCTTGGAACATGGCGCTATCGACATGGTGGTCCCAAGAAGGTTACTCAGGGAAACAATTGGAGAGACACTTCAGACGCTAGGCTTTGATCCCGTTCCGGAAGCAAGAGCCGAGTTGCTTTTTGCCGACAAAGAGCCTTTGCCGGCTACCGAAATCGATTGAGGCGGCGTGATGCGGGCGCTTGCCGATAGGGCGCTGGGCGAGTGGCTCGCCCATATTGAATCCGTCCACTCCCGGATGATAGATCTCAGTCTGGATCGACCGCGCCGGGTGTTACACTGTTTGCGCCCCATCACCCCGAGTGTAATCGTCAGTGTCGCGGGGACCAATGGAAAGGGCTCGACTGTTTCAATGCTTGACGCGGTGTATCGGGCCGCCGGCTATCGGGTTGGCACGTATACCTCGCCCCATCTGACCCACTTCGGAGAGCGGATACGGGTCGACGGGGTTAGTTCTTCAGATGAAGTCCTGTGTCAGGCGTTTCACAAAATTGATCAGGTTCGCGGGGCAGTTCCGCTAACGTATTTTGAATTTAGCACGCTTGCGGCGATAGAAATCTTCTCCAACGCGGCTCTGGATATATGGATCATGGAGGTGGGCATGGGGGGTCGACTCGATGCGGTGAATGTGTTGGAGCCGGACCTCGCGATCATTACGTCAGTTGATTTAGACCATCAGGCCTGGCTTGGGGATACGCGGGACGCAATCGCTAGGGAGAAAGCGGGTATTTTACGTTTTAAGGGGAAAGCTGTCGTGTCGGATCCTGCTCCCCCGGCAGCGTTGCTCTCTCGTCTTGACGAGCTGCAGTGTGACCTGTGCCTTATGAATCGGGATTTCCGGATGGAAAACATAGCAACCGGGCACTGGGTGTTTTTGCCAGCCGGAGCCACTATGGCGGGGCCCTCCATTATCGAGGGGTTTGAGGTTAAAACTTCGAGCCCGGTGTGGGCGCAGAACATTGCGGGATCGCTCGCGGCGTTGTGGATGTTGGGGGACGTTATTCCGGTAGAGCCGGCCCATCTGGAAACTCTCCAGACATTCTCGCTGCCTGGGCGGCAACAGCGAAGTGAGGGTTCCATCGTAATATGGTTTGACGTTGCGCATAACCTTCAAGCCGCGACTGCGTTAGCAATGGAACTTCGCGCAGAGTCAATTATCGGCAAAACCCGCGCTGTATTCGCCATGCTGCAGGACAAGGATATAACGGGGACAGTTGCGGTGATGAAAGACTGCATCGATACCTGGTATCCGGCAGCATTGGAGGGTCCCCGCGCCCTGACGGTCTCCGACTTTCGCTCTGCGTTGTCGGGAGTTTGCGTCACCGATCAGGAGTATTCGGCTTCTCCTCGGGAGGCCTACCAGATGGCAATCGAAGCAAGCCAACCTGGCGACCGTGTGGTAGTGTTTGGCTCGTTTTACCTCGTGGGTGATATACTGGTTTCGCAATTGGAAAGGACGCCTGGATAAGTGGAAACACCTGCGGAGCCTCCGTTCAATCTCAAGCATCGGGCTACCGGGGCACTTATTCTGCTTGCTATTCCCGTCGTGATGCTGCCTTGGTTGCTGGCGGGTCAACCCGGCGCGATTCCGGTGAATTCTGCGCCGGCCGTGCTGGAGCCGACCGGCCAATTTGTTTCCTCAATCCAAACAACGTCGAAGGCGTCAGATACCGCTCCGGCGCCCGATGGTGCGAAGGATCCAACAAAAACGACGGATGACACTCCCGCCCCTGACGCGACAAGGAAACCCATTGCGCCTCCATCGACTGATGCCCAGCCAGAATCCGGTTGGGTGGTTCGTGTCGGTGTATTCTCTGAGCCGGCCAATCTTGAAAAGCGCTCGACTCTGCTTTTGGCTAATGACATGACACCGCGACATGAAAACATTGACATTAACGGGCTCACGGCAGTGAGAATCTACCTCGGCCCATTTCCTGACCTCGCGACGGCAGAGCGGGAGAGCGGCAAAGCCATGCTGGTGACGGGTGAGCCGGCTTTTGTTGTGGAACTCCCGTGAGGAGTTTGGACTCATTTGGTTCTGGAGCCGAGCCCAATGGGTGACCTTGAGGGGGTTTCTTGGCCTTCGTTTCTGGATGCCATTCTTGGCCTGACGATTTTGCTCTCTCTTGGGTTTGGGATTATCCGTGGGTTGTTACGAGAAGTGTTTTCCCTGATTGCATGGATGGTGGCTTTCTGGCTTGCCTTCGTTTACGGATCCGCGGTAGCCCTGAGGATAGATCCAATCCTGCAGAATTCGGTTTTGTCCCAGGCAGCAGGGGCGGTGTTGACGTTTGTCATTGTGCTGGTGAGTCTTCTGGTCGTGGCGAGCCTTGTCTGTCGAATCTTTAAGGCGACGGGACTCTCCGGAATGGATCGTGCGTTGGGCGGCCTTTTTGGCGCAGTCCGCGCGTTGGTGATTATCACCACGGTATTGCTGATGGCCCGTTCTACCGCCGCTCCTGAGCAGGCTTGGTACAATGCTTCGACTTTGGTTCCTTACTTCGACCCTGCTGTGAACTGGGCCTCGGCGTGGCTGACCCAACCGTTGATGGAGGGCATCGGGGTTGAGTCACCTGGCGCCAATGCTACGGGTGCCGGTTACAGTACGGACTGAGACCTAACTGAGGCCTCAAGGAGAAGCGCTGGTTATGTGCGGAGTCGTGGGAATCGTCGGGTCTGGGCCGGTTAATCAGCAGATTTATGACGCGTTGACTGTGGTCCAGCATCGTGGACAGGACGCCGCCGGGATTATGACCTGTGACGGCAGGCGGGTCTTCTTGAGAAAGGACAATGGCCTGGTTCGGGACGTCTTTGACGAAGGACACATGCTTCAACTGGAAGGTAACATGGGATTGGGTCATGTTCGTTATCCAACGGCCGGGGGTGACAACCGGTCGGAGGCGCAACCTTTCTACGTTAACTCTCCGTTTGGTCTTGCCCTTGGCCATAATGGCAATCTCGTCAATGCCCGGGAACTGAGTGTAGAGTTGTTTCAGGAAGACCTTCGGCAGATTAACACGGGTTCAGATTCGGAGATTTTGCTGAACGTATTTGCCCATGAATTGATGGGGTCGGTTCGAGGCAAAAACGCCATGCTCCAGACCCAGGATATCTTTGATGCAGTGGGACGCGTGCATCGGCGCTGCCGCGGCGCCTACGCTGTGGTCGCGATGATTGTGGGATACGGACTGGTTGCTTTTCGAGATCCTTATGGCATCCGTCCGTTGGTCCTTGGCGAGCGGATCGACGGACCAAACCGTTCAGTGATGGCTGCTTCTGAGAGTGTTGCGCTCGATGTACTTGGGTATCATCGTAGGGGAGACGTAGAGCCCGGTGAAGCGGTATTTATCAAAACCGACGGTAATGTCGAACGGCAGGTCTGTGCTGCAGACACGGAACTTTCGCCATGCTTGTTTGAGTATGTTTATCTAGCGAGACCCGATTCGATCATGGATGATGTTGCGGTTTACAAGAGTCGACTTCGGATGGGCGAAAAGCTCGCTGAGCAACTGCTTAAGGTATGGCCTGATCACGACATTGACGTGGTGATTCCCATTCCGGACACCAGCCGGACATCTGCGCTGCAGTTGGCCAATGTCTCAGGTCTTAAATACCGCGAAGGATTTATTAAGAACCGTTACATCGGACGCACCTTTATCATGCCGGGTCAGGCACAAAGGCAGAAGTCGGTTCGGCAGAAGCTTAATGCTATTGATCTGGAGTTCAGAGGTAAGAATGTTCTACTGGTTGATGATTCTATTGTTCGAGGAACTACGTCGAAACAGATCATTCAGATGGCGAGGGATGCCGGTGCGAAGAGGGTGTATTTTGCGTCTGCGGCACCTCCGGTGCGCTATGCAAATGTTTACGGAATCGACATGCCCTCACGCTCCGAGCTTGTCGCTAATGGACGGTCCGAGGAAGAAATCGGTAAGTTAATTGGCGCCGATCGCTTGTTGTATCAGCGGCTGGACGACCTCGTTGATGCGGTCCGTGAGGGTAATCCTGCAATCAGTCAAGTAGATGCATCCTGTTTTGACGGCAACTATATTACCGGCAATATCAGTGATGATTTCCTACAGAGTCTGGCCGGAACGCGCAGTGACCAGGCGAAACAGAAGAGTACCGAGTCGTTGGATGTGGCCGAGATCAGCGCCTATCATTAAGTAAACATTGGGAACCATTCAGAAGGCGAGATGTTGTCGGCTGGCGCCAAATACCAGTTCGAGGCCCGTCTCTGTCAGCTGAACCCAACTGGGTTCAGGAGTCCAGTCCCCCAGCACGATCCGGCAGGCATTCCGCGGAGGGCCCGCTTCATGGATAGCCGGGCGGTGGGTATGTCCATGGATCAATAGCCTGACCTGGTGGGCACCCATGACCTCATCGACTGCCTCCTCGTTTACGTCCATAATCTGCGCCGCTTTCTGCGTTTTACCGTCCTCGCTGCGATAACGAGCGAGTTTTGCCATGGCGTCTCGGGTCGCTAGGGATTTTGCTAGAAACTCACTTTGCCAGGAAGGTGAACGCACCATGCTTCTGAACTTTTGATGCGCAATGTCGTCGGTACATAAGCTGTCGCCGTGCATCAGCAAAACCCGTTTCGAGCCAAGGTCGAGGATATGCTCGTCGGAAATAAGCTGGATACCGCATCGGGTCGCAAAATCCTCACCAAGAAGGAAGTCGCGGTTTCCCGAAAGAAAAAAAACCTGCACCTGTCGCTGGGAGAGTGATGCGAGAACCTTTTCAACCCGAGTGTGTCCAAGGAATTCAGCCGCATCATCACCAAGCCAGTACTCAAAAAGGTCGCCGAGAATATAGAGATCATCCCCCGGATTAAGTGTGTTGGAATATTGATCAAAATGTTCTAACAGTTCCGGCTGATCAGGGCTTAAGTGGAGGTCTGAGATGAGGTGGATCACAACGATTCTCAATATGGAATGGACTTACCGACTATGCTTGTTCGCCGACTGAGTTGGAGAACACGCGGCATTTGGTTACCATTCGCACCCCGCTAGTTGCAGTTGGTTTCGATGGCACTTCAAATTTACAACAGTTTGACCCGCAAAAAGGAGCTTTTTCGACCCTTAAGAGCGGGACACGTCGGTATGTACGTGTGCGGGATGACAGTCTACGACTACTGCCACCTCGGCCACGCCCGGGTTCTGGTGGTTTTTGACATGGTCGTTCGCGTATTGCGAGCGTGGGGTTACACCGTCGAATATGTCCGCAACATTACGGATATCGACGATAAGATCATCGCGAGGGCTGCAGAACTGACGGAGCCGTTTGAGCAGCTTACGGAACGTTTCATCGACGCGATGCATGAAGATGAAAAGGTGCTCAATGTTGCACCCCCGGATCAAGAGCCACGGGCAACGGGCCATATATCCGAGATCATCGCGATTATCCGCAAACTCGAAGAGCATGGTCTTGCCTACCAGGGGGATAACGGGGACGTGTACTTTAGGGTCCGCGAGTTCCAGAACTATGGTCGTCTGTCCGGCCGCTCGCTCGATGAATTGAAGGCCGGCGCCCGCGTTGAAAAGGACGAGGCCAAGGATGACCCGCTCGATTTTGTCTTGTGGAAACATGCGAAACCGGGAGAGCCGCTATGGCCTTCACCCTGGGGCGCCGGCCGCCCGGGTTGGCATATCGAGTGTTCCGCCATGTCGACACGATGCTTGGCGGACCATTTCGATATTCACGGGGGCGGGATGGACCTCCGTTTCCCCCACCACGAGAACGAAATTGCGCAGACCGAAGGGGCCACCGGGTCAAAGTTCGTGAACACGTGGATGCATAACGGATTCGTCCAGATTGACGAAGAGAAGATGTCAAAGTCACTGGGAAATTTTTTCACGATTCGTGACGTAGTTGGCAATGACACGAACACAGCACGCGCGGGGGAGGTAATCCGTTTCCTGATGCTGT
>DPVA01000195.1:0-2392 GCA_003529705.1 Gammaproteobacteria bacterium
TCCAGCGGGCACGGCATGTACTGTCCGCACGGAGCGTTATCGGGTCAAAGGGGCTGATACGTGGAACTGATTACAACAGCGCACAATGGGCAGTCCGGGGTCGCCCCGGAACGGCTCGAGGAGGCCGAGTGCCAGCGCAATTTTTGTGAAATGCATACCCCGCTGGAGGGTAATGCAGCGAGGGTAGAAGCAGAACGATGTTACTTCTGCTTCGATGCGCCTTGTACTGAGGCGTGTCCCACCGGAATTGATATTCCGGGATTCATCCGCATGATTGCGAATGGAAACCCGGTAGGTGCAGCGAGTCTTATCCTCGAGGAAAACATTATGGGAGGAACTTGCGCCAGGGCCTGTCCAGTTGAAACACTCTGTGAGGGCGTCTGCGTGCGCAATCACGGAGATGATCGACCGGTAAATATCGGTTTGCTGCAGCGCTATTCAGTGGATGAGGCGCTTGACCGGGGAATCGCGTTTTTCACTCGTGCCGAATCAACTGGCCGTACGGTCGGCGTCGTCGGTGCGGGACCCGCAGGATTGGCCTGTGCTCACCGCCTGGCAGTACTCGGACACAAAGTCGTTGTCTACGAGGCAAGGTCGAAGACTGGCGGTCTAAATGAATTCGGACTCGCGGCCTATAAAATGCTGAACGGTTTTGCTCAGCGTGAGGCTGACTTCATCACATCAATTGGCGGTATCGAGATTGTTCACGATACAGGTCTCGGTCAGGAAGTAAGTCTGGATGAACTACAGGAACGCCACGACGCGCTTTTTCTGGGTTTGGGGCTGGGCGGGGGGAACGCGCTTGGTATCCCCGGCGAGGAGGGAGAAGGCGTTGAGGATGCGGTCGGTTTTATTGATCGTCTGCGGCAGACGAGTGCGCTTTCCTCAGTCCCGGTTGGACGCCGGGTGGTGGTCATTGGCGGTGGAATGACAGCGATCGATGCCGCAGTTCAGGCCAGACTGCTTGGCGCAGAAGAGGTCACGATCGTATATCGTCGTGGTCCGGAGGCTATGAAGGCCAGTATCGTCGAGCAAGAGTTTGCAAAGATCCGGGGTGTGTCGATCCGTTATTGGGCCCGGCCGGCCGCTGTGATCCTTGCAGATGGCCGGGCAAATGGGGTGGAGTTTGAGACCGCGGGAGGGTCAGCCATGGAGGAGCACTTCATGCTGCCGGCAGATATGGTTTTGAAGGCGATTGGCCAGGCGCCACATCTTGGCCGGGCGGGAGAAATCGAACGCTTTGAAATTGAGCATGGCCGACTGGTGGTCGACGAGCACCGGCAGACGTCCTGTCCGGGAATCTGGGCCGGAGGAGACTGCGTTGCCGGAGGCGATGACCTGACTGTCAGCGCCGTACAAGACGGTAAAGTGGCTGCCAATGCGATGCACCAGATGTTGATAGGCTAGACCGTGGCGGGAAGCTTAATTAGCGAGGTTTAAGTAAAAGGCGAACCACGTAATGTCAGGTAAGACAAAGAAAAGGAGTGACCGATGAGCGATCTCAAAAGCAATTTTGTAGGGATCGAATCCCCGAACCCATTCTGGCTGGCCTCGGCGCCGCCTACGGATAAAGCGTACAACGTCAATCGGGCTTTTGAAGCTGGCTGGGGCGGTGTGGTTTGGAAGACGCTTGGGGAAGACGGCCCACCGATTGTGAATGTCAGTGGACCCCGATACGAAGCTCTGCATGGCAAGGATCGGAGTGTGATCGGATTTAATAATATCGAACTGATTACCGATCGACCCCTTCGGGTGAATCTTCACGAGATTGCTCAGGTTAAAAGGGATTGGCCTGATCGCGCGCTGGTAGTCTCTCTGATGGTCCCCTGTCAGGAATCGTCCTGGAAATCCATTCTGGTCCGGGTTGAAGATACCGGAGCAGACGGCCTCGAACTAAATTTTGGCTGCCCCCACGGCATGTCAGAACGCGGAATGGGGGCGGCAGTGGGACAGGTACCAGAATATATCGAGATGGTAACCGCCTGGTGTAAGCAATACTCGCGCTTGCCGGTGATTGTTAAATTGACCCCTAATGTAACCAATATCCGCCAACCTGCCCGGGCGGCCAAAAAAGGAGGAGCGGATGCGGTATCACTGATCAACACCATCAACTCCGTCATGTCGGTCGACCTGGACTCGCTGAGTATCAACCCGACGATTGATGCGATGGGTACGCACGGCGGGTACTGCGGTCCTGCGGTCAAGCCGATTGCACTGCATATGGTCTCAGACCTGGCCCGGGATTCAGAGTGCGAAGGATTGCCGATTTCGGCTATCGGAGGTATTGGCAATTGGCGCGATGCGGCAGAGTTCGTGCTCCTGGGCGCGGGGAATGTGCAGGTCTGCACGGCAGCGATGACTCACGGATTTAAGATCGTCGACGATATGATCG
>DPVA01000195.1:2697-10432 GCA_003529705.1 Gammaproteobacteria bacterium
TTAAGATCGTCGACGATATGATCGACGGCATGAGTCGATTTATGGAGGAGAAAGGTTTTGTGTCAGTAGCCGATACGGTAGGCCGCGCGATCCCCTCCCTGACGGATTGGCAGCACCTTAATCTCAATTACACTGTGAAGGCGCAGATCGATCAGAATCTGTGCATCAAATGCGGCCGTTGTCATATTGTCTGTGAGGACACTTCTCATCAGGCCATCTATGCTCGGAACAACGGAGAGCGTCGCTACGAAGTCAACGAGGAGGAGTGTGTCGGCTGCAATCTCTGTGTGACCGTTTGTCCTGTGGAGGACTGCCTGACGCTTCGCAGCCTCGAGAATGAGGTCGATACCCGGACCGGGCTGATGGTCGATTCGGGGAGAAAACTTCAATGGACCGCGCATCCGAACAATCCCCTGTCGTCCGCCGACCCCTGACCGCGGTAGGGATCAGCACGGCAGCGTTTTAACTAATAGAAACCGAAGATAACAAGGAGCAGACATGGCACAGCAACAACAGCAGTTCGTTGATCGGGACGCGGCGCATCTGGTGCATCCTTTGCATAACCCCGCTGCGCATGCTTCGGCACGGGTGTGGGCAGGGGGAGAAGGCGCCTATCTGATAGATGTTGAAGGAAATCGTTTTATTGATTGCCTTTCGGGACTCTGGAATAACACCGCGGGAAACGGCCGGCATGAGCTAGCAGATGCGGCGTCGAAGCAGATGCGGGAGATGGGGTTTGCCTCAGGCTATACCGGGAGCACCAATCCCCGGGCGATTGAACTTGCCGAACGTCTGTCAAACGTCACCTATCCTAATATCAATCACTTTTATCTGACTTCTGGTGGCGGTGAGTCGACCGACAGCAACATCAAGATGGCTCGCTATTATTGGAAGATCCAGGGTAAGCCGGAAAAAACCAAGGTGATCTCCAGAATCTGGGGTTATCACGGGGTGACTTTTGCGGCAATGTGTGCGACCGGAATTGCGCCGTACTGGGGAATGTTTGAGCCGCGGATTCCGGGATTTGTTCATATTCCCAGCCCCTATCCCTACTTATATGAAGCGCCCGAGGGGGCCGAGAGCCAGGGTATAGCGGCAGCCAATGAGCTTGAGAAAAAGATTCTGGAAGAGGGTCCTGACACGGTTGCCATGTTTATTGCCGAACCGGTACAGGGTGCGGGCGGTGTAATCGTGCCTCAGGACGATTATTTTCCACGTATTCGGGAGATCTGCGACCAGTATGATGTGCTGCTGGTATCGGACGAGGTGATCACCGGATTTGGTCGAACCGGAAAAATGTTTGGCCTCGATCACTGGGGAATTCAGCCTGACCTGATCCAGTTCGCCAAAGCCGTCACCTCGGGTTACTTTCCTCTGGGCGGTATCGGCATTAGCGACGAGATCGCTGATGTAATGAACCAGAGCGGTTCCCCTTGGATGCATGCCTACACCTATAGCTCCCATCCGGTGGGTTGCGCAGTTGCGTTGGCCATGCTCGACATTATCGAACGTGAACAGTTCGTCGAGCAGGCTCGAACCAAGGGACAACGGTTGCTCGTAAAGCTAAAAGAGGCCCTTGCGGACCATCCGCATGTTGGAGATGTGCGCGGGTTGGGGATGATGTGTGGAGTTGAATTCGTCAAGGACAAGACCACCAAGGCTCCATTCGATGCGGCCGACGCTGTTGGCCCGAGAATTCACAATGAAACCGTTAACCGGGGTATGTTCTCTCGGGTGCGCGGAGACGTTTATTGCGTTGCTCCGCCAATCGTGACTGAAGAAGAGACTCTCGACCAGATTCCCGAGATTCTGGCTGAGGCCGCCCGGGCTGTGCTGGGTTAGTTGGATGAGCTAAGGATAGTGCCGCCCGGTCAACGACCGGGTCGCGCCTTCGTATGCGTCCGACGCATTCACTCTGGTAAGCCGTCGACCCCTTTGCCATCCTCTGAGTCTGGAGGCTAACCAGTAAAGGGGATCGGGGAGAATGTCTGACAACGCGGAGAGCGTGCGGGTGACTCGTGGTAGCCGTAAGCGTGCTCGGGAAGATCGAAAAGCCGCTCGTGCTGCGTCTGCCCGGGTGTCGCAATTGCCGTTCGGCGCATTGGTCAACAACTACTCCCCACTGAGCCCTCTGACCGAGGAGCAACTCGAGGTCATCCACAAAGCATCGCTGGAACTCCTGCGGGACGGCGGGATCGAGGTGATGAGCGAGAGGGTGAGAAGCGCCTTCCAACGTGAAGGGGCTGCGGTGGACCGGGATCGGGAAATTGTGTGTACTGATCCCGAGATGATTCTTGAACTGGTGGCCCGGGCCCCCAGTACATTTACCCTAACCCCGCGCAATGTTGATCACGCCCTGACGCTCGGGGCCAATAAGACTTATTTCGGGATGGTGTCCGGCCCCCCTAATGTGCATGACCGGATCGACGGCCGTCGGGTCGGAAATTTTGCCGACTACAAGAAACTACTGAGCCTTGGGCAACACTTTAATGTTATTGCACTCTTCGGGAATCAGACGGTGGCCACCACCGATTTGCCGGCTACGACTCGTCATCTCGACTGCTATCTCGCGAACCTTAGTTTGACCGACAAAGTGTTTTCCGCGATTCCGATCGGCGCTGGGCGAGTCAACGATGCAGCGCAGATGCTCGCGCTCGCCCGTGGGGTTAGTCTGGAGGAGATGCGGGCCCGGCCGGGCCTGATCGGCAATATCAACGTGAACTCGCCCAGAAAACTGGACGAGGCGATGTCCGATGGGGCACTCGCCCTTGCCGAGTTGGGTCAGGCGGTGATCGTGACGCCGTTCACTTTGTTAGGCGCAATGACTCCGGTAACCATGGCAGCAGGATTGGTTCAGCAGAACGCGGAGGCCCTGTTTGGGATCGCGATGATTCAGTTGTTCTATCCTGAAAACCCGGTGGTTTACGGCGGTTTTACCTCCAACGTGGATATGCGCTCGGGAGCACCTGCTTTTGGCACCCCGGAAAATGCCAAGGCTAATCTTGCCGGGGGCCAGTTGGCCCGACGGTACGGCCTACCGTACCGGACAAGTGCCTGCAACGCTTCGAATGTGGTAGATGCGCAGAGCACCTATGAGACTCAGATGGCGCTCTGGGGTGGCGTGATGGGTCATGGCAATGTGGTCTACCATGCTGCAGGCTGGTTGGAAGGGGGCCTCGTCGCGTCTTATGAGAAATTTATCCTCGATGTCGAGGTCTTGCAGCATCTGGCCCACATGCTCTCGCCGATTGACTGCTCCGAGGATGAACTCGGGGTTCAAGCAATCCGGGATGTCGATCCGGGTGGACATTTCTTTGGTACTGAGCACACGATGGCTCGCTACGAGGATGCATTTTATGCGCCGCTGGTGAGTGATTGGCAGAACAGTGAGAACTGGCAGGCGGCCGGCAGCCAGGACGCGACAGCAAGGGCAACACCGATCTGGCAATCGATACTCTCTGAGCACGAGCCGCCTGCACTTGACCCTGCTGTTCGCGAATCCCTCGAAGACTACGTTGCCCGCAGAAAGGGGGAGATCGGGACCGGCGAGCCCTGAAGTTTTGAACCGCGCCTCTTGTGACGGTGGTACTCAATGGGTTTGACGCTACGGATTTTCACGGTTGCTGGACGGTCAGTCTAATAGGGTCGTTAGTACAGGAAAAATGTGGTCGGCAATCAGGTGTTGTGCTGCCTCATTGGGATGTAGGTCATCCGACTGCAGCAATTCCCGACGCGAGAAAATCTTATCGAAAATCGAAGGAACGAAAGCGATGTCATAATTCGCCGCCAGTTTCGGATAGACGGATCTAAATGCGTTTCGGTATGTGGGGCCGTAATTCGATGGGATATCGATCCCGGTCAGCAGGACGGCGGCACCCGCTTTTAGCGAGCGCTCGATTATTCCGGCGAGATTGTCGTAAATCACTTTTGGGGGATGACCTCTTAGGCCGTCATTGGCCCCGATTTCGAGAATGACTACCTGAGGGTGATGCTGTTCCAGTAGCCCGGTAAGGCTGTGCGCCGCCCCGGCCGTGGTTTCACCACTGATGGCAGCGTTAATGAAACGTGCTCGCGTTTGCATACGTCGCTGAATGAGGCTTACCCAGCCTTTTTCAATGGGCATCCCATACGCGGCGCTGATACTGTCGCCGATGACGAGGACCGCGGGTAACGACGCCCTCGCTGAGGCCCCAACCAGTAGTAAAGAAAGGAGCAACAGAGTAGTGAAAGAACTTGTCTTGGAAGCCATTAACGTTTCCCGGGATGTAATTGGACCTGCAGGGCGGCTCACGATTCTAAAGGACGTCTCTCTAAAGGTCGGCAAAGGGGAGGCCTTGGCGGTTACTGGACCTTCTGGTTCAGGAAAATCCACCCTGATTTCCTTGCTTGCAGGCCTTGACAGATCCAGCAGTGGCAATATTATGCTTGCCGGCAGTGATTTGGGCGTGCTCGATGAAGATGGCCGGGCACGGCTTAGAGCGGGACGAGTTGGGTTTGTTTTTCAGTCCTTTTATCTTGTTGATACGCTGACGGCTCTAGAGAACGTGATGCTGCCCTTGGAGTTAGCAGACAAGGATATGCCTCGCCAGAAAGCAGTTGAATGGTTAGACAGGGTTGGGCTTGCTGATCGCCGAGATCACTATCCCCGGCAACTTTCGGGCGGGGAGCAGCAAAGGGTTGCGATCTCCCGTGCCTTTGCCGTCGATCCTCAGATTCTTTTCGCGGATGAACCTACCGGTAATCTGGACGATGCGGCGTCTGAGCAGGTTGCTGAACTTTTGTTCTCCCTGTGCGGCGACCGGCAGGCCGCCCTGGTGCTAGTAACCCATGACATGGCATTGGCCTCACGCTGCGACAAGAATCTTCGCCTCGAGAAAGGTCACGTGAGCGGACCGAATCAATGATATTTTCCTTCCGCCACGGCAGCCGTCAGTTCTGGCGCGATTGGCGTTCGGGTGAAATGTTGGCCCTAGGAGGTGCACTCCTTACAGCAGTTGCCGCGGTGAGTGCTGTGGGTACTTTCGCCGACCGGGTTGAAAGCGGTCTGGAACGCGGCGCGGGCGAGGTCATCGCATCGGACATGAAGATGACTGCGCGCATCAAGATTCCCGAGACATTTGAGGTCAAGGCTAAGTCGCTAGGGCTAGCCACGGCGCGGACCGTAACGTTCCCCACCGTTCTATTTGTTGAAGGCCAGACGCTACTCGCGTCAGTAAAAGGGGTTACCGCCGCGTATCCATTGCGCGGCACACTGGGATTGCAAAGAAATTTGCATGCCTCCGAGATGGATCGTTTGGCCCGCGGACCGAAAAAGGGGGAAGCTTGGGTGGATAAGCGTCTGTTGACGACTTTGGGCTTGCGTTTGGGCGACCGTTTCGAGCTTGGAAACATATCGTTGATCCTTGATGCCGTCCTGGCATATGAACCTGATCGCGGGGGACAGTTTTTCAGTTTCAGCCCAAGAATCATGGCGCACTACACAGACATCAAAGACTCTGGCCTGCTTGGGCCATCTAGCCGCGCCACATTCGCGTTATTGGCAGCGGGCTCCCCAGACGGTGTTTTCGGATTGCGTGATTTTGTAGAGGAGCAGGGGTCAAATCAGATCAGGGTTGTAGATATTGAATCCGCCCAGCGTCAGGTAGGAGCAACGGTGGGTGCGTCGACGGAATTCATTGGCCTGGCATCTCTCGGAACACTTTTTATTGCCGGGATTGCAATCGCTGTGGCCTCGCGGCGCTACGTTGAGCGGCGACGAAAGCATGCAGCATTGCTTCGCTGTTTTGGCGCGAGTGGCCAGATGGTCCTGGCGATACATATCCAGACGCTCTTTATGATTGCCGGTGTTTGGGGGTTTGTCGGGGCGGGCATCGGGTTCGCCGTTCAGGAACTAATGACACTGATGCTCGGTGAGGTTTTCGCTATCGGTCCTGGCGAGGCAGGTATCGGGACTGCGCTTATTAGCCTTATCCTTGGACTCGCTTTATTGATCGGATTTTCCGTGCCGCAGTTGGCTCGCCTAATGAGCGTTGCGCCCATTGAAGTTCTCCGCCGGACAGATAATCCTAGACCAACAATACGGGACGCGCTCTGGTATCTTGTCCCGGTCACCGTGCTTGTACTTCTGGCAGTTCAGCAGGCGGGGCAAAGCGATCTGGTGTTTTACGCATTGCTGGGAATCCTTACTTCGTTTATCGGCATGATGACGATAAGCCTTGGCCTTATCGCGTTAATGAAGCGCCTCGTGCACGGGGCAGGCGTTTCGTGGCGCTTTGGCCTTGGGCGCCTTTACCGAGATCCCATCTCGACTACCTTTCAGATTTCAGCGATTGGATTAGGGCTGACGGTGCTGGTGACCCTCTCGCTGGTACGGGGTCAGTTATTTGATAGCTGGGAATCGCGTGTGCCTGCCGGGTCTCCAAACTTTTTCCTGGCCAATGTTCAGGATTATGAAAGGATGCAGGTCAGTGCCCTTTTTCAAGAGCGGATCGGGGAGGTACCGGGGTTTACACCTATGGCGACGGGCCGCCTTGTCACGATAAACGGGAGAGTGCCGACTGTAGCTGATTACCCCGACCCACGGACGGCATCGCGAATCGAAGGGAATCTGAACTTTTCCTGGGCGGCGGATTTGCCGGCCGACAATGCCATTATTGCGGGCAGATGGTGGCGGACCGGTAGTCGCGATCCGGTAGTGTCCCTCGCGAAAAGTTGGGCGGAGCCGTTGGGGGTAACGGTGGGTGATCGCATCGGCGTTCAGGTCGGCGCTCAGGCCATTGATGCCCGGATCGTCAACCTTCGTGAGGTTCGTTGGGAAGGTTTTAATCCGAACTTCTTTGTGTTATTTCCGCCAGGTGTTTTTGAAAATGCTCCTCACACCTTCCTGAGCGCGCTGCGCCTGGAAGACAGTCGTCAGGACGCGCTTGTTGCATTAAGCCGGCAGTTTCCGACAATAAACATCATTGATATCGGTGCGATTCTCGCGCAGGTGCGCCACTTGATGAAGGTGGTGGGAGTCGCACTGAATTTGGTTTTTGGCTTCACATTGATCGCGGGGGCGGCAGTGCTGTTCGCGGTGATGCAGGCAAGTCACGACAGTCGCATTCGGGACGCGGCGGTGCTGAAGGTGCTGGGATGCAGTCGCCCACGCCTTCTGACCGCACTGAACACCGAATTTGCCGTCATTGCGCTAGTCGCAGGCGTAATCGCAGCCGGTGCTGCAAGCGTCACCGGTTGGCTGCTTGCGAGTCAGGTCTTTAATCTTGATTATGCGCCGGGACTGCAGGTGATCGTGATTTCGATTCTGTTTAGTGTTGTGATAGTCTGGCTCGTTAGCCGGTCTGGTGTGGCAACAGCATTGCGGTCTCCGCCTCAGGCCACCTTACGGGTGCCCTGATTCAGGTCCTGAGAACCCACAGGCCGGGTTCCAGCCAAAAGCCAAAAGGGAATATCGCGTTTTAAGTTATGAAACAGTCTTCAATTACCTTTCCCTGCCAGACGGTTAGCAATCGAACCGTGCTGGACTATGCCCGGCAATACTGGTGGTCAGTAATCTTCTGCGTGCTGATGACACCGACTCTAGCGTTTGGTCTGGGCGACGATTATTACCAGGACCTAATTAACGCGATCGAGAGCAATTCCGAGAGCGATTCCGAGAGCGAGTCCGAGTCAAACGAAGATGCGCCAGCGACTGCGTCGGGGTTTGGGGTAGCGGTTCTCGATACCGGGGTCGAAA
>DPVA01000168.1:0-3884 GCA_003529705.1 Gammaproteobacteria bacterium
TGTCATTTTAATGTACTTCAATCAGTTGGACCGACTGGAGTACTCTTCCAAGGGTAGAAACGACTACGTCAGTCAAGCAGATGTTGAAGCCGAACGGGCCGTACTCGATGTTCTGACTCGTGCCTATCCCGATCACGGCATTATTGCGGAAGAAAGCGGTACGCGGGAAGGTTCAGAATACACTTGGGTGATTGACCCCTTGGACGGAACCACTAACTTCCTCCATGGCTTTCCGATGTTCGCGGTGTCGGTAGCGGTCAAACGGGCGGGAGTCCTAGAACACGGTGTGGTCTACGATCCGCTTCATGATGAGATGTTCACCGCGAGTCGAGGCGAAGGGGCGCAACTGAACGGTAAGCGCATCCGGGTCAGTACGACCCGTAAACTTGCCCCCTCGTTACTCGGAACGGGTTTCCCGGTTCGGGATCTTGGAATCATAGAACCCGCGATGCGCAGTTTTGAGAGCCTCTTACTCAAGGCCTCAGGCATCCGCCGGGCCGGAGCAGCCGCGCTGGACCTCGCCTATGTTGCTTCGGGACGGCTCGATGGCTTCTGGGAGTTTGGTCTCAAGCCTTGGGATATGGCGGCCGGGGCTCTTTTGATCCGAGAAGCCGGCGGTCTGGTGTCTGATGTCTCAGGCGGTCAGGATTTTCTTGAGCATGGGAACCTGGTTGCGGCAAATCCGCTTATTTTTGAAGAGTTGAGAAAAATTGTCGCGCGTAGCGCCCCGTGATTGTTTACCCTACTACCAACATTACCTAGAATGAGGTCCGCCGGTTGACTCTGCCCCCGATCCTTGGAGAACATAGATGACCTATGTAGTGAGCGACTCATGTATTCGATGCAAGTACACCGACTGCGTAGAGGTCTGCCCCGTCGATTGTTTCCATGAAGGACCCAATTTTCTGGTTATTGATCCGGAGGAATGCATCGACTGCAGCCTTTGTGAACCGGAATGCCCTGTGAACGCAATCTATGCAGAGGAAGACTTGCCAGAGGATCAGCAGGAATTTCTTAGTCTTAACGCCGAACTCTCCCAGCAGTGGCCCGTCATTACGGAAATGAAGCCGCCTCTGGACGATGTCGATACCTGGAAAGAAGTCTCAGGGAAACTGGAGCATCTGGAGCGCTGAGACACCCAGTGTTCTGCTGAAGACACGAAGGGCGCCAAACTACGCGTCGAGATGGAGAGCCCGAAAAAGTAGTTGCAAGATCAAGTTCGTGCCGATACCGGCCAACACGTCGTCGAGCACTATTCCGACACCCCCCTTAATCCTCCGGTCCACCGTTGAGATTGGAGGAGGCTTGGCGATATCGAGTAATCGAAAAACACAGAATCCGATCACCAACGCAAGACTGCTTGGTGGCACTAGAACAAAGGCGACCAGAATGCCCGCAATCTCGTCGATCACGATACGCGGGTCATCGGGAACACCCAAAATTTGTGCGCTGCGACCCGCGATCCAGATAGCAACCACCAAGACCATAGCTGCAACGACAAGATAAACTCCGTCTGCAGTCTGCCAGCAGAGCCAAACGAGCAGCAAGCCCGGAAGCGTTCCAAAGGTACCAGGCGCAAAAGGTATGCGACCCAAACCAAAGCCCTGACCCAGAAGCAGAATTACCTGCCGGACCCTCGACTGGGTTACCTTCGTTTCACTCATGCCGGCCAGGCATGCTGATATCCGGGCGAAAGTTCCTTAAGGTTTACCTGTTCTCCCTTGATTTGACAGCCGCCTTGCTCGGTAACCCGGCCGATACAGAAAATATCACGGCCCAACTGATTACCAATGTCTACGACCTTCTGATACCGATCTCCTGGTACGGTGAAACAAAGTTCATAGTCATCCCCTCCCCCCAGGGCAAGTTCAAGCGCACGCGAGGAGCCTAGCAGAGTACTCGACGCCTCGAATAACGGCACCCGATCTGACTCGATCTGCGCTCCCCGGTTTCCGCTTGCTTTCAATACATGACCGAGGTCCGCCAGCAGTCCGTCGGAAAGGTCGATGGCACTATGGGCAAACAAACCGAGCGCCTGGCCGAGATCTACCGGCGGTTGTGGATACAATAAAGCCGTCCGCAGCAGGGGGTCAGCATATGCCTGCGGGGATGTCAGCGCCGTTGCCGCACCACCAATTTTTCCGCTCAACAAAACCAGATCGCCCGGTCTGGCACCGCTTCGGCGCATCACACATCCCGGCTCGACTTCCCCGCCCACGGTGACCGACACCGTTAATGGACCCGCGGTCGTATCGCCGCCAACCAGGGCCACTTGGTACTTGCGGGCCAATTTAAAAAACCCATTGGCAAACCCGCTCAGCCAGTCGCGCTCAAGCTTGGGGATAGTGAGACTTAATGTCGCCCAACGGGGAGTTGCCCCCATTGCAGCAATATCGCTCAAATTTACGGCCAGCGCACGATGGCCAACCGAATCAGCAGGCTGACTGTCGAGAAAATGAGTACCGTTCACCAGAGTATCCATCACCACCACACTCTTTTTACCAGGCGTGACTTCTAGGACCGCGCCGTCGTCGCCGATGCCCACCTCTACCCATGGCTTCCGGTCTGCCAACCGGCGGAAGATGCGGTCAATCAGCTCGAATTCGTCCATTGGAGTGTTTAGTGTTTGGCCTTACCCCGATCTCCAGAGAGACGGTCCAGTACGCCGTTCACGAATTTATAACTGTCCTTTGCGCCGAAGAGATGCGCCATTTCTACCGCTTCATTGATAGCCACGCCGTCCGGAATATCTGGGCGAAACAGAATCTCGTAGGCGCCGATGAGGATGATCGCGCACTCCACCAGATCCAACTGGCTCAGCGGCCGCTCGATAAGCGTGTGGAGTTTCTTTTCTAAGGCTTCGCGCCGCTCCGGCACTTCACAGATCAAATGCCGAAAATAGGCAATATCGGAATCATTCAGTGCGTCATCACTGATAAACCCCGATTCGATCTCGGCCGTGGGCTGTCCGGTCAGCATCCATTGGTAGAGTGCCTGAGCAGCGCACCGGCGCGCCAGATGACGACTTACAGAAGCCACATCAATTTGCCGCAGGCCCGGACAGATACTCGAGCACCTCTAGCCCAAAACCCGATAGCGCGTGTGTCCGAAGCGGCGTCCCCAGCACGCGGACCTGACCGGCACCAAGGTCTGAAAGAATCTGACTGCCTGCGCCCAGCATACGGAGTTCCCGCTCCTTGCCATCACTGACAGATTCGCCGCGAACCCGACGATCCTGTTGGACAGCATCCTCCGAGTATGTCAGGAGGACCAACACACCGCAGGACTCTGCCGCAATCCTTGCCAGCGCTGCGTCTACACTCCAACTTTGCGCACCACGAGCCTCGGACAACATGTCGAAAGCGCCCCGATGCGTATGCACCCGGACAACGGCCGGGCTATCAGGCTGTATGATGCCATGCACCAGTGCCATGTGAACCTGTTTGAGTTCTCCGTCCTCGTAGATGACGGCCCGAAAGTCGCCATGCCGTGTGCTAATAATGTTTTCCGATACCCGCCAGACCGTTGGCTCTGTACGCATCCGGTAACGAATGAGGTCAGCAATCGTCCCCAACTTGAGGCCATGCATCCGACTAAACTCAAGAAGGTCTGTAAGCCGCGCCATGGTGCCATCGGGATTCAGAATCTCGCAGATGACACTGGCGGCCTCAATACCAGCCAGACGGGCGAGGTCGACCCCGGCTTCGGTATGCCCGGCACGGGTTAATACGCCCCCGGGCTGAGCCATAATCGGGAAGACATGCCCAGGGCTCACGATATCGTCCCCCGTCGCATTCTCATTCACCGCAGTACGGATAGTATGCGCCCGATCGGCTGCTGAGATTCCGGTACTGACACCGTCGGCCGCCTCGATTGATACGGTA
>DPVA01000168.1:4194-4399 GCA_003529705.1 Gammaproteobacteria bacterium
CGCCTCGATTGATACGGTAAAGTTCGTCGAGTAGCGAGCATTGTTGTCGTTCACCATCAGAGGGAGTTTAAGATGGCGACACCGCTCTTCAGTCAAGGTCAGGCAAATTAAACCCCGGCCTTGTGTCGCCATAAAATTGATATCCTCAGCCGTTACAAATCCCGCTCCGATAACGAGATCACCTTCGTTCTCGCGATCTTCATCG
>DPVA01000068.1:0-7097 GCA_003529705.1 Gammaproteobacteria bacterium
CGCCAGTAGCCTTAACACCGGTTTGACTTACCACGTAGGTCAACGGACCAGCCGGCCCACAGCCAAAATCCAGAATCTGGTCTGCCGTGGACAGGACAAGCCAGTCCAGGTACTCCCGCAAATCTTTTGCAACAACCCAAGAGTGCTGCCCGATGTCTTCCTCAAACGCCTCAGAGCGGACTTTCTGGAAAAGCGGCGAGTCAAACTGGGAATACACAGCCGAGTATTCACGCCTGATACTTTTTTCTCGGCTGGACATCAATCCTTTTCCTCAGCCCGTTATTGGGTAACGCTGTGATGAACTAGGCCATGCCCGTCACTCACCGATTGAGTTTCACGCCAGCCGCCTCCCGGTCCCAGGTGCCTTCCATCAGCCCTGAATCCCGGACCACATATTTCTGAATTTTTCCGGTTGGCGTTTTCGGCAAACTGTCAACAAAACGGACATATCGTGGAATCATGAAATACGGAAGACGAGGTTCCAGAAATCGAATCAGACTCGCAGGGTCTATTTGTTCTCCAGGTTTCGATACGACTACCGCCAGCACTTCCTGCTCGGTATCAGATGAGGCAACCGGTACCACCGCGCACTCGACTACCTGGTCGTGGGCGTTAACTTCATTTTCAACCTCCATCGACGATATGTTCTCGCCGCGACGCCGGATGGCATCTTTTGTCCTGTCGACAAAGTAAAGATTCCCATGTTCGTCTTTCGACAGCATATCGCCGGTGTGGATCCACTGATTTCTCAGCAACGCGGCGGTCCACTCAGGATGCTGCCAATAGCCGTTAGTCACGATCCAGGGGACTTTTGTTCTCACCAGGGCTTCGCCCGGAGTACCATGCGGCACCTCGTGATCAAATTCATCGACAATTTTGACTTCATAGCGGTCTTCCAGAATCCGGCCGCAGGTCTTGTTGTCAACCAATTCAAATCCTGACTGCGTCGGACAGTTCATTTCGGTACCACCCCAGGTGGTTGAAATCATGCAGTCAAAACGATCCTTGAAGGTCTCCACCTCGGGTATCAGCGGCACCATTAAAACCCGTTCCAAAGGGTTGTCTGCGTCCTCCTCTGTCGTCGGCTGCTTGTAGATGAAATTCGCCATGGCACCCAGCAGAAATGTGGTTGTAACCCGATATCTTTCTGCATCCTGCCAGAATCGCTCAACACTGAAGGGTCCAACAATTACAGTTGTTGCGCCAGCGATCCCAGCAGCGTAAACGGTAGCCAGCAACCCTGCAATATGAAAAAGCGGCAGAGGTGAGCAATACACATCGTCTTCACGTAATTCGAGCATCTCAGTGACACCGCGGGCATATTCAAAAGCATGAGCGTGCGTCATCGTGACGCCTTTGGAACGCCCTGTCGTTCCCGAGGTATAGAACACGCCCATGAAGTCGCGATAACTGGGGGGCTCACCCTCGAATAACGCATCGTCCAGGATATCGGGATACTGATAGGTCTCGTAACGACTAACAATCTGCTCCCAAACCTGTCCTGGAACCTCGCCCTCACCGACGATGAGGATCACCCGCTTAAGATGAAGCAGTTCATCCCGAACATCGACAAGTCGCTGCAGAAACTCCGCTTCAATCGCAATCGTTTCCGCAAGGGAATCGTTGATCAGATACGAAAATATATTACCGCGGTAGTGAGTATTGACCGGGACCAGCGGAGCACCGCACTTAGCCAATGCGCACCACAAAAAGACTTGCTCGACACGGTTTTGGGACATGCAAAGCACGGTATCCCCTGTAGTAACACCAATGCGACTAAGTCCCTGAGCCAATCGGCTCGAGAGGTTATCGACCTCCCGATAACTGAATGACTGTTCGCCTGAGAGAATCCAGGGCTTGTCGGGACGGCGCTGTACCTGATAATCGAGGACGGTTGGCAAGTCATGATGACGCTGATCATCAAAAAACCCCATGACTAACGACCCTTAAACTGCGGCTTTCGTTTCTCTGAAAATGCCTGTACTGCCTCCCCGTAATCCTCAGAATAAACCAGCGTTGCAATGGTCTGTTTCTCAAGGTTTAACGCGGTTTCAAAGTCCGCTTCCGTGGACTGAGTCACCATCCGTTTATGGTGAATGACCGCCATGGGTGCCCGGGACATGACGACGCGGGCTAGGCGCTCGGCCTCTTTTTCTTCTTCGCCAACCGGAACCAGCTTGTTCACGAGGCCTATCCGGTAAGCTTCTTCAGCATCAATAAATTCTCCGGTCAACATCAATTCTCTAGCCTTATTCAGACCCACAATCATGGGCAATAGTTTTGTTGCGCCCCCGGTAATCGTCATACCAGCGTTGCTCTCTGGAAAACCAAAGACAGCATCTTCAGCAGCAACAATCATGTCCGAGTCAATTGAGATCTCAAACCCGGCGCCCACGGCATAACCGCGCACCGCAGCAATGACCACTTTCGGGGCGCGACGGATGATTCTAGGAATTTCCTGAAGATTCTCGGTAATGTCCTCGACGATATCGAGTATCGGGTGAATCTCACCAGATTGAATATAGGGGTACTCCTCAAGCGCGGCCTTTAGGTCATCGCCGGCAGAAAACGCCGGCCCGACACTAGAGAGAATAATAGCCTTGACGGCCTTGTCCTCAGCTGCTTCCTTCAAGATTTTCACAAAATGCCGGCATTCATCAGCATCGAACGCGTTCAGAATCTCAGGCTTGTTGAACCTAATCCACGCAATCCCGTCTTTCACCTCGTACAAGAGTGAAGCCATAGCTCTCTCCTTTGTTGATTTTCCTTCCGCTGTCTTCGTCGAACCCCGGCGGTATTCTTATCTGGTAGACACTCTACTTTCAAGAAAAACACGATTTCCCACTAGATGCTTTCATTGCCAGAAGGAATAGCAGTACCGACTCCTTCCTGCTAATCCCTTGAGCGATTCCAGCTATTGGTAATCCGATAAGCATACTCATCATGTTTTGATCGGTTTCGGGTCAAGCTGATGTCGCCCCGAATTCTCAAAACGGCATCTAAGACCCGTCAGAAGCTCAAGCAGCCTTATTCAGAAGGGATTCGGCACAATGTGCAATGATCCCAGCGAGATGCTCGCAGTTCTGTAGCGAGAAAGTAAGCGGTATACGAATATCAAACAGACCCGCAAGCACCTCGTCCGTTTGCGGCAGTGACTGAAGATTGGTGTACTGCCAACTCCTGTGATTGCTGGTGTAGCCATGGGGCTCGTGGTCACCGAACCACTTGAGCTCCACACCGAGTGCCTTGTTATCCTGAACAAACTGGCGGGCATCGTCATCGGAGATGCCCGGAATCAGAAACTGAAACGAACTGCCAACGTAAGTCTCTTTTTGCGGCCGGACGGGGACCTGAAAAGAAGAAACCTCACGAAGCCTTTTCTCGATCTTTCTGTAGCGCTCATTCCAACGCCTTACGTTCAACTCCAACTCCGCAAGCTGGGGCCTCAGAATTGCGGCCCGTAGATTGTCCATGCGCCCTGAGCAGTTGGGCGTTTGAAGCCGGATCGTAGAGAAAACCGATGGGTCCGGGGACGCTCCATGACGCTCATAGAGCATATACGAACCAGACAACATTATGGCTCTCGCCATGAGTTCCGGTGAATCTGAGGTAATGAACCCACCCTCTCCGGAATTCACATGCTTGTAGGTCTGTGTGCTGAAACAAGAGGCGTGGCCGAAATTACCGCTTCTCTTGCTATCCCATAAAGCCCCCATGGTATGCGCGCAGTCTTCGATCAGAATCAGATTCTGAGCAGTGACTATGTCCATGATCTTGTTCATATCAGCGAGATGGCCTCGCATATGCGAGAGCATGAAAAAACGCGCATCGCTGGATTGTGCTTTTGCTTCCAGGTCATCGAGATCAATGACAAGATTGTTTGTGACTTCGACGAAAACCGGCTCACCCCCCGCGTTCACGATAGCGCCGGGAACCGGCGCTAGCGTGAACGAATTCGTCAGAACCTGTTCGCCGGATTCAAGGCCAGCAGCCTTAAGGGCAGTGCTCAGAGCATATCCACCGGAAGTACAGGCGAGGCAATATTTACTGCCCTGCCAGGCGGCGTATTCCGTTTCCAGCTGCGCAGTCTGCGAAACTTCACCGTCGGCCGTGTTGTAGCGGTGGAGTCGGCCCGAACGCAGAACTTCTGTCGCAGCCGCGATCGCACTATCGCTGATTGACTCCTGTTGGGTAAAATTTTCGGTAAACGGGGTCAGGCTCATGGCGAATATTGCTCTATTGATTGGTGTTTATTATGTCGACGATTCTAGTTGATTCTCAAAGCCAAACGTCGACAGGTAACCGAACAGAGAGGCCGAACCTCCGGTATGCAGAAAAACGATACGCTCGCTTTTTTTGAAGGAGCCTTTGCGAATTAGATCAATCATTCCTGCCGCCCCCTTCGATGAATAGACCGGATCAAGAAGAATCGCTTCCCGCTCGGCAAACATGCGGATCGCTTCGATCCCTTCCGGGGTTGGAACCCCGTAGCCTTCACCCACGTAATCCGAATTGGCAGAGATATCCGCAGCGGTAACAGCGCCGGGGCAACCAAGTTTCTCGGCAGTTTTCTCAGCAAGCCTTAGGACGTTTTCCTCCTGCGCCTCTTTTCCGGCCCTAACGGAAATACCCAACACTGGAATCTGAGCATGGATGGCCTTGAGACCCGCTACCAGTCCGGCCTGCGTACCCGTACTGCCGGTCGCATGAACAATATAATCAATGACAAGATCCCGATCATTAGCCTGGGCAACGAGTTCAAAGGCACAGTTCGCGTAGCCAAGAGCCCCGGTTGCGTTGGAACCCCCACCCGGGATCGTGTAGACATTTCGCCCCTGACCCCTGAAGTTATCGGCAACAGCCTCCATTTCGGCATTCATGTCCAGCCCGGGTCCGCGCTTCTCCGCGCTTGCACCGTGGAGGAAATCGAGCAGGACATTTCCGTTGTGGTTGTAGTTACTCTCCCTCGACCCGGTGCGGTCCTCCAAAAGGATATGGCAATCCATCCCGAGTTTTGCAGCAAAAGCTGCTGTCTGACGAGCATGGTTCGACTGGGTGGCCCCCTGGGTGATAACAAGGTCGGCTCCCTCCATTTTGGCCTCAGCCATCAGGAATTCGAGCTTGCGAGTCTTGTTCCCCCCAGTGGAAAGACCCGTACAGTCGTCGCGTTTAATCCAGATTTCCGGCCCACCAAGCAACTCAGAGAGCCGATCAAGCCGCTCCAGTGGGGTTGGCAGGTGTGCCAGATGAATACGGGGGAAACGAGCAAGGTACATTTTAGAATTCTCTGATTATTAAAAAAACAAGTATTCAACATCGAATTGAGGATTTCAATCACAGAGCCAGATCATCAAGCAGGGTTATCGTAGAAAGCTTCTGCGTTCGGTGCAGATCTGGCAGATCAACAGTTGGATCGCAGTACTGGCTGATGGGGCTCGCAAAGTGGATTCGATCAACCCGATGCTCTCCCTCCAATCCCCTCGATCACTTTTCTCCGCCGGCGGTCCAGAAACTGCTAATGTGACTGCGCTGTTCCGTCATGGAAACTACCTGTCCATTGATCCATGGGAATTTCAAGTCCACCGTAGTTGCATTCAAAATACCGATGGTGCATCTGATGGTGGAAAGTCCCCAGCGGTAGAACCAGGCGGTTACCCGCCATCACGCCCTGATACCCCGTATGAGTTGTTGCTGCAGACAATGTAAAGTACTGAAGGTGAAAGATAATCAGCAGGCGTGCCGATGGCACGACCCAGTGGATCAACACTGTGCCCAGGTAAATTAGATGCTCTATTGGATGCATGGACAGGCCAGACCACGGCCCAATATTGGTATTGCGGTGATGCAGGGCGTGTATCCGCTTATACAATGGCGGCCAGTGGATGAGTCGGTGAATCATAAAAAAGTGAAAAGTCTCCCACGCAGGCAATAGGAGAATGAGCAGGATTAGCCACGGCAGGCTCGATGGCACAATCAACATCGGGGCATAGCCGTTAGCCAGAGCCCACATCATCAGTGCCTCATAAGCGGTCCATACCGTTACCCCACTTGCACACGACCAGAACATATTGTCACGCACCTGCGACCCGAAGGTGAATTTACGACCACTCTTTACCAATGGTCGACTGTCATATCGGCGCTCATTGCCCTGAGCCTTCCAAACATAGAAATACACATGCAAGCTGCCCGCGACAACAAATATCAGGGCCAAGTTACGTACAAAAATCTCACCAATCCAGCCCGGCGCGAACTCGTGGCAACGCTGCAGCGCAGGATGAAAAAACGCCCACGATACGACAGAAAGTATCAGAATAATTAGCCGCTCTGATAGCGGAAACCAACCCGATACCGCCCACTTCAGTATGCCACGGAGATCAGGAGGCCACCGAAAGTACGGCGACGTTGCGAGCGAAAACCCCGGCGTGTAATGCCGGCGGGATGCGTCGGATCCCACGGCCGCCCCACCGAAGGAAAACTGTTTTGGATCGTCAGCCAATAGTCCTAATCCCTCAACTCGTGTACAAGAATCCTCCGGTGACCCTGATCTTCAGGATTGCTCCCAAAAAGGGTTTTAAATATCTTCCGAATAACTCTAATCAAAAACTTATCACCTGTCGTATGAATCCAACCGTTGGCATAAAGGGATAGGGTTGCTATAGAGTGTCCGCCTGATAACCGCTGTTCAACACTCTTTCGAGGAATATGAACCATGACTACTAACGTATTTCGACTGCTACCCGATGGTGACCCCAATACGGGTATGAGGCCATCCGACATGATCGACGCCTCTGCGTTTACGACTTCCGACCAGAGTGAGACGAACCATACCTTTTTTCAGACGGATGACAGTTCGATCCTGAGTGGCGTATGGGAATGTGCCCCCTGCCGGGAAGACATAGACGCCTATCCAGTACATGAGATGATGACAGTGATCTCCGGATCTGTGACCATGACTAACGCCGACGGTTCTTCCGATACCTTTACTGCGGGAGATACGTTCTTTATCGCCAAAGGAACCCAGTGCGTCTGGGAGGTAACCGAGACCCTGCGCAAGTTTTATATGATCGCTGAATGACGTAGATGACCTTCCCCCAGTT
>DPVA01000068.1:7391-7824 GCA_003529705.1 Gammaproteobacteria bacterium
GACGTAGATGACCTTCCCCCAGTTCCTTGTCGTGATCAGTGCCCTGCTGCTGTTCTGGGGTGGATATGGGTATCTGCGTGACACCCTGGCGGGCGGAACAAAACCCAATCGGGTTTCCTGGTCGCTCTGGGCTTTGGCTCCGCTCGTTAGTCTTGGCGCGGCATTCGACGCAGATGCGGACGTCTGGGCCTCAATCCGGGTGTTGGTCGGCGGTATCGTTCCTGCAGTCATTTTCTTTGCATCATTCATCAACAGGAACAGTTATTGGCGTCTCGGGCGCTTCGACTGGTTCTGCGGCGGACTTTCGCTGGTAGCCCTTTTCTTCTGGCAACTTGCAGACTCGCCCCTTATCGCGGTACTGCTTGCCACTACGGCAAATACCTTTGCATCGGTGCCGACCTTCGTAAAGGCGTGGAACTATCCTGAAACCGAA
>DPVA01000068.1:8117-8705 GCA_003529705.1 Gammaproteobacteria bacterium
GCGTGGAACTATCCTGAAACCGAATCCAGGCTGATCTTTATAACCAGTTTCCTAAGCGCCATCCTGATCATTCCGGCGATCCCAGTCTGGACTATTGCCAACTCTGCTTTTCAGATCGGGCTGATGCTGACAACTGGCGCGATGGTCCTTGCGATTTATCGGAGGGACTTCGGCATCCGGCACACGATCTAATCCTCCCTCGCTGGAAATCTTTTGGATAATTTTGATCGGGGGCAAAAAGCGCTGACTTAAGTCCGCTCGGGAATATCGATCCGCTTGCCCCTAGGGATCTCAGCTTCAGGATCGTAAAAAGGAAGGTGGGTAAGGGTACCGTCGTGTTTGTTCCCATCAATACACCCCACAAGTGCAGCGCTTCCTTCCTTGATGCCTGGATGATCCATAAGGGCATAGCCGATCCCGTGCTTCAGAAAAGGTGAAAAAGCGCCTGCGGTGATGACACCGGCGAACTCTGTGGAAACTTCGACCTCAGCGCCAATATGGGGCTCCGCCGAAGGGCAGATGATGCCGAAAAGACGAGTCTCGCGCGACACATTCACAAGTGCATCCTTGCCGATGAAATGTGCTTTA
>DPVA01000124.1 GCA_003529705.1 Gammaproteobacteria bacterium
CTCATCAAATCGAAACAACTTCACCAGGTACTTAAAAGGAATCTGGGCGGTATAGAACTCATTGCCCGCCTGAATTCCTTTCACGGCTGGGAAGCTGTAAGTGATCTCAGAGCGCTCCGACACATTAGCCTCGATGGCATTGATTCGCGCCATACGCTCGGCGAACTCCTGGCGCTGTGCCTCTTCCTCGTCTAGCTTGGCTGCTGCGCGCTCTCCGAACTCAGCCTTGAGCTCATCTACAGTCAGACCAAGATCTTCCAACCAGGAAGCGAAGAAATCCGGCCGCTCAATTGGTGTGCCTCGCTCTTGAAGAATTAGGTCTCGTGCCAGGCTCAAGCCCAAACGTTCGTGCCGCTCCTGCTTTGCCTGGGCCACCAAACTTGGGACCACATCGCCAACAGCGTGCCCATAAGGCGCG
Source organism: Gammaproteobacteria bacterium (assembly GCA_003529705.1). Taxonomy (GTDB): domain Bacteria; phylum Pseudomonadota; class Gammaproteobacteria; order Arenicellales; family UBA868; genus UBA868. Next base: position 419 of record DPVA01000124.1, read on the forward strand.
TCAATCATGGCAATGCGCTCGGGATAATCAGCCTTTCGCTGTAGGGTCCTCAACCGCTCGTCGGCCGTCTCCTGACTCTTGTGGCGACTAATGATTTTTCCCTCCTCGAAAGTCTCGGAGAAGGACTTAGTGATGGTAACGCGCTCCAAGGCAATAACGTAGAACATGGTAATTTCCTCTGGTTCTGAGAGTTTCCGGGCGGAAACACGGGGGCTTTCGCCCCCTCCTAGTTAGTCGAGAAGACGGTAGATTTTTGAGGCCTCTGGATGGTCACCAACGACTTCCATTAGCTTGTCGTAGGTTTCCAAGAGGTATGCGTCTTCAGGGAATTTGTGCATTCCATAGGAACTGGCATAAATGGTCAGAACCAGGCCAGCGGCATCAGCGCTCATGGTTTCATCCGCATAGTTCAGCGGGCTTACTAAGCGCACCGGCTCGTCGGTACTCAGAGACATATAAAGCGCGTCATTCGAGGTGATATTAAGATCCCAATAGCCACCGTTGTACGCTTCGTTGAAGGTGTTCATGAAGCTGAACACAAACATTTCCAGGTTCACGCAACGATCGCCCCAGTATTGGTGCATTGTTTCTGCGCGTTGGAGGGTCGGAACACGGGTAAAAAACTCAGGGAGAGCTTGTGCAGTAGTCATAGCAAATATCCTAACTCGCCTCGATGACCGCCGGCGTATCGCGGTGGTCAGCACCCCGCTCACCATGTGATTATTATCGGTTTTCCTGCCCTGCCTGTCAATCTCTTTGTATACCCTTCAAAGAATAAAAACCCATATGAATCAGCCCTCTTTGTGCATCTTCGTCTAACGCCAGACTTGTCTTTTGCAGTGTGATGATCTTGATTGTCCGGATGCCGCCGGGATCGGGCAGAGCCCGACTTAGATTCAGCGCGGCTTCGCCGCCACATCGTTGGTGAATGCTGACCAGGCCCCTGCCCTGTCGTGAGATCCCGACCGCCCATCAACCGCACCCGTCGAAGCAGACGCCGGGGCGAGCCTTGCAAGGTGGAACGCAGCGCAGCGAGTAGACCTTGTGAGGGTCGTCCTGGTGTCTGAGGGTGCATAAAGGTTGATGGGGGGTCGGGATCGATCTGCGGGAAGCACTTCACCCTGCTTTTAGAGCGTGTGGCACAGCCACTCGCTCCTGGAGGATCGTTCTAACAGTCGCGAAGCGTCTGTTGATCCGACTTCGGGGGCCCCGCGATCAGCGGGGATCCTTTACCGGCCGGAGGTCGGAAGCGCGAGGGATATGGAGGGCGTCAGTCCCGCAACGCGGGATGAGCGAATAGCGAACCCGGAGAAGCCCGCCCCGAAGGGCGCGCCCAGGTGTTCATCACCCAACTAAGAAGGCCGGCCGAAAACCAATCGGTTCCCGACCGAAACACCATTCCTCGGTTTCCCGCTATGCTTGAACGCCTTCATCCAAACAACCAGGCAATCGATTCTCTCTCGCTGCATTTCGGCAGTTCTTAACCACCTCGACGTTAGCACTGTGAGCTTTCCATTCCCCGAACGCAGCATCATCGACCGTGACCAGAGACTTCCCTTCCGATAGTGGTAGCTCCCTCACTACGGTTCCACGTTTCAAGGGCCAATCCCCAACGTGTTGGCCGGTATCCCTCAAAAACTGAGCGGTAAACCTTACCTCTTTCCCTAGTAAACTCATGCTGCTGTTTCCTTACGTTTTTGGATGTGAATAACCAGGTCCCGAAACTGCCTGCCCGTCATTGGTCCCAGCCGAATCGGCTTTCGCTTTGAAAATGCCCGCACCACGGCTCGTGCTCGATGATCATAGAGACGCATGGCGATCCCTCCCGAGCAATCTCATCTCACCCATGCTGCGCCTTAGATCGCGCGTGCTCTCACACAAATCTGCAAACAGAACAGCGTGGCGACGTGTGACAAAATCACCCAGACTGTCACGGCGTTTTCCGGCGATACCAAACACTGAATGAGAATGCACCCCTCCACCGGTCACTGTTACCAGTTCAAACTCGTCGTACATCGCCAGATCGGACGCACTGCGCAAATAGATCAACGTGTCCATGTGTAGCTCCTTACCCGCCACGGGTAACCCATAATTTTTGTGCTTACCCGCCACGGGTAACGTGACGGGTAGCAGTTCGGTTAAGCGATCAACCGCTTGATGTCTTTGGTGTGTTCCGAATCCATGGCGTCGAGCCACAATCGGTTATAAGC
>DPVA01000040.1 GCA_003529705.1 Gammaproteobacteria bacterium
AGCAGGATCGTAAGCGATCTCTGTGCAACGCATTGGGATGATGGAAATGATTACTTCCCCGCCACAACCTTCCAGGTATCAAACATCACGGCGGGCACCGGGGCGACCAACGTGGTCCCCGGCGCCGCCGAGGCGAAGTTCAACTTGCGCTTCTGCCCCGACAGTTCGGCTTCATCCCTGAAGGAGCGAATCGAATCTGTCTGCAAAGCTCACGCAGAACATTATGATATCGACTGGTCCCCTTTGGGGTTGCCCTACCAGACGATGCCGGGTGCGCTCCTGTCTGCGGTTGCAGACAGCGTGAAGGAAATCACCGGTCAGGGGCCACGGCTTTCAACCGATGGTGGGACCTCAGACGGACGCTTTATTGCGCCCACAGGAGCCCAAGTGGTTGAATTGGGCCCCCTCAATCGAACCATCCACCAAGTGGACGAAGTTGTTAATGCGGATGACCTTGATACCCTTTCCAGAGTGTATGAAAAGGTGCTTGATCGAATCCTTAAGTGAACCGGGAATTTCCTAAACCCGGATTCATTAACAAACGGTAATTTGACGGTTACATCCCGGTAACGTGTGGTGTCCTAAAGTAGCGTCTGTATGACAGCTACTTTTAAGAGGACATCCATGAATTTACCTGTTTCAACCCTGCGGCGTTTTGGTCCCAGACTTGCGGTCGCAGCCGTTGCGGGCGCCACCGCGATCAGCGCGATACTCTACGCCGGCACCGCCGTCACTGCGATTCCACAAACTGCTGATCCCGCGATCATGCGTCCAGCCAGCGGTTTTGCCGATCTTGTAGAGGCCGTCCGCCCCGCCGTCGTCAACATCTCCACCCGGACGGTGCAGCCTGCCTCGTTTCAGGATAAATATACCAATCAGGAGGGGTTCCAACAACATCAAGGGCGAGCACAGCCCCAATTTGATGGACCTCCCGAGATGCGTCGCTTCATGGAGCATTTTTTCGGCGAGTCTTTTCCCCGGGCGCCAAGAGGCCCAATGGAAAGCCGTTCACTGGGCTCAGGCTTCATCATTGATGCGGATGGCCTGGTCGTGACCAATTATCATGTAATCCGTGGCGCTGATGAGATCGAGGTTATTCTCGACAGTGGAGAAGTCCTGCCAGCTATCGTTCGAGGGGTAGATCGAAGAACGGATCTCGCCTTACTTGAGGTTGAGAACGAAGCGCCGTTGCCCTATGTCGGTTTCGGCGACTCCGACCATGCCCGGGTAGGAGACTGGGTCATCGCGATCGGAAACCCCTTTGGTCTTGGCGGAACTACTACCTCGGGCATTGTTTCCGCACGGGGACGTGATATCAACAACGGTCCCTATGTGGATTACATCCAAATCGACGCCTCGATCAACCGGGGTAATTCCGGTGGTCCACTTTTCAATGACGTTGGCGAGGTGATCGGCGTCAATACAGCGATCTTCTCACCGAATGGCGGGAGTGTCGGTATCGGCTTCGCCATCCCGGCATCCGTTGCGCAAGGTGTTATTGACCAGTTGCGTGATGATGGTCGTGTTGCACGCGCCTGGCTTGGTGTTGAGATTCAGTCGATGACTCCCGAGATTGCCGAGAGCCTGTCCTTCGATGATGCACACGGGACACTGATCTCCAGAATTACACCGGACAGCCCAGCTGCCCAAAGCGGGCTGCAGACAGGCGACGTCATCATCGGATTCAACGGTCTGAAAGTAAAGAACACTCGACAACTTCCCCGGATGGTTGCTAAAGCTCCAGTCGGAAAAAGCGCCACAGTTAGTGTTCTGCGGGACGGCAAAGAGCTTGATATCGACGTCATCCTGGCACCAATTCCGGAATCCCGGAACGCCATGAAATCGCCTGCACCGACTCCTGAAAAGGGTCATCTTGGTCTTCGCCTGTCGACTCTGGATGCCGAGACTCGTAACGCACTCCGCTACGACGGAGACGGTGTTCTGATCGAGCAGGTAATGCCGTCCAGTCCCGCCGCCCGCAAGGGCCTCAGGGCCGGCGACATCATCTTAAAGGTCGGCAGTACCTCCGTAAGCACCCCTCGGGATGTTGTTGGTGAGGTTAAGAAAATGAGACCTACTAAAAGACCCGTCCTACTGCTGGTCCAACGCGATGGTAACCAGCGATATGTTGCTGTAAAACCAAGCTGACGCCAGATGTTCCTTTTTCCAGCCAGGGCGCTTTGCCCCGACTGGAATTTTTTTAACCTCGATTTGTCAGTCGGAAATGGAACGGTAGAATCATCAGCATGCGTATTCTTCTAATAGAGGACGATCCTCAGGCCGCCAGGTACATTACCCGGGGCCTGCGCGAAGCAGGTCATGTTTTGGTCGTTGCGAATAATGGGGCAGATGGTCTGTCGATGGCATCTGATGAAGAATACGATGTCCTCATCATTGATCGGATGCTGCCATCAATGGACGGCCTGTCTATAGTGCAATCCCTGCGTGAACAGGACAATCATGCCCCGGTTCTAATCCTCAGCGCGCTCGGGGATCTCGAAGACCGGGTGTCGGGACTCCGGGCAGGCGGCGATGACTACCTACCCAAACCCTTTGCTTTTGAGGAACTGCTCGCGCGGGTAGAGGCGCTTGGCCGGAGGCCGAATCAAGGCAACGTCACAACCCACCTCACGGTAGCGGACCTCAAGATGGATATTCTCGGGCGGAAGGTGCAGCGGGCTGATAAACCTATTGTTCTGCAACCGCGGGAATTCCGCCTCCTCGAATATCTTATGCGTCACAGTGGGCAAGTGGTTACTCGAACAATGCTACTCGAAAATGTCTGGGATTATCATTTTGATCCCCAAACAAACGTTATTGACGTGCACGTTAGCCGGTTGCGGGCAAAGATTGACCGTGACTTTGAAGAACCGTTGCTGTACACGGTGCGCGGCGCCGGGTACATGTTACGTGAACCGGAGTAATTTTCTCGCCAGCTCGACTTTTCGGCTGACCCTGCTGTACGTCGTCCTCTTCACCGTCTCGGTACTGCTCCTTTTCAGTTTTATTTACTGGTCTAGTGTGCGTTACATGGCTATCCAGTCAGATGCTGCAATTCGAACAGAGATTCAGGCCTTGGCCGAACGATATGAAAGCCGTGGCGTTCCGGGTCTGCGTCGACTCATTCTCGACCGCATCACCCGTCAACAACCCACCGGCTCATCGCTTTACTTGCTGTCCGATCCTCTTGGAAGACCGATTGTGGGGAACATCAGCCGCTGGCCGCAGGTTGCCCCCAAAGACGGCTGGTTTAATTTCAACCTGGATACCAGCGACAGAGATGAACCGGGCCTGCATCCAGCCCGGGCTCGACGCTTTCAATTAACCGGCGGCTTCCAGCTCCTGGTAGGTCAGGATATTCATGAACTGAAATCCGCACAGCGGCGCATCATCACCGCGCTCAGTTGGGGCGTTATTCTCACCGTCTTGCTGGGTCTCGCCGGCGGCTTTTTCATCAGTCGAAAAATGCTGACCCGACTTGAGGTGATTAACGAGACCAGTCAACGGATTATTGCGGGAGAACTAGACCAACGCGTTCCCATGAGTTCACGGCAAGACGAGTTTGATCGCTTATCTTCCAATCTCAATCAGATGCTCGATCAGATTCAAGAACTCATGGACGGGATCCGCCAGGTGAGTGACAACATCGCCCATGATCTGAAAACACCGCTTTTTCGCCTTCGGCAGAAACTGGAATCCTTAACATCGGGAACATCACCTGATCCCGCCGCTTCCCTGAATTTACAGGACGCCCTTGCGGAGGCTGACCGGCTGCTAAACCTGTTTAACGCACTGCTTCGCATCGCACGCCTTGAATCCGAATCGGCGAGAACCATCAAGCGGTCCCTTCCATTGTCCGACCTGGTGCGAGACGTTGCCGAGTTATACGAACCTCTGTCTGACGAGAAACATCAACACCTGTCGGTAAACGTGCAAACGCCGGTTGCAATTCTGGCAGACAGGGATATGCTGTTTCAGGCGCTCGCTAATCTCGTTGATAACGCCGTCAAGTACACACCGGAGGGGGGCTATATCTGGCTAACCGTTACGGCCGAGGCATCCAGTGGCGTTGTCACTGTTTGTGACAGCGGTCCCGGAATCGCACCCGCAGAGAGAGAAAAAGTCTTTCAGCGCTTCTATCGCGCAGATGTCAGCCGGTCTACTCCCGGCAATGGGCTGGGTTTGAGTCTGGTGCGGGCAGTCGTCCATCTTCATAACGGAAAACTTGCCCTGCTCGATAACGATCCGGGGCTCTGTATACAAGTGGCCCTGCCCCGTATTCTTAACGACTTGAAACCTTGAACGGGCCAACCAAGGGCGAGCTGCATGGCATCGGCATGCCGCAAACTGCCGATCAGTCCCGTTTTTCTCTGGCCATCTTGCGCACTGTCTCAGCAGTCTGTCCAAAAAGCACGCTGTGTGAGATTTCTGTCACTGGCACCCCCGTGTCCACTGTTTTCGCCTGACGGTACGCCTCAATCACTGCGGGACGTTCGCTAATTCCGTCAAACCAGCGTTTGACGTTTGGGAAGTTCTCGAGGTCGATCTGTTGGCGCTCGTGCCGGGCCACCCAGGGGTAGCAGACCATATCGCTAATAGTGTAGTTAGAGCAGATGAACTCACGCTCGGAAAGACGCTGATCCAGAACTGCGTATAGACGCGAGGCTTCATCGTTATACCTTCGGATCGCATAAGCAACCTTCTCTGGAGCATAAACGTTGAAGTGATGATTCTGACCCAGCATCGGTCCCAGTCCGGCCATCTGCCACATCACCCATTCAAACACCTCGGCACGACCTCTCAGGGAATCCGGGAGAAATGAGCCAGTCTTTTCGGCAAGATAAATCAGTATGGCGCCGGATTCGAAAACGGACACCGGCGAACCCCCGCCCTCTGGCACGCTATCCACGATAGCGGGGATACGGCCGTTGGGCGCTATTTTCAGAAAGTACTGCGCAAACTGCTCGCCCTGATTTATATCAACCGGGGTCAACTTATGCTCAAGGCCAGTTTCATGAAGAAAGATCAGCGGTTTCATGCCATTGGGCGTAGGCCAAAAAAAAAGTTCAATCATGTCGTCAGTATTTATGCGGGTGGGGTAACAATCGGGCGTGACCCGGTTAGCATCGTAATCGAATCTGCCGGATCAAGAGTCCAAGCCGTATCGAGGATACCAAAGTTCGGTATACTCCGCGCTCGTAATCGGACATCGGGTGGAGGCCCAGAATATCGCGTGGCAAAAGAAGAGCATATTGAAATGGAGGGCACGGTTCTTGAGAATCTACCCAATACCCAGTTTCGGGTAGAGTTGGAGAACGGACATGTGGTCACCGCACACATCTCCGGCAAGATGCGTAAAAACTACATTCGCATTCTCCGCGGTGACAAAGTAACAGTTCAGCTGACGCCGTACGATCTCAGTAAAGGCCGCATTACCTACCGGGCCCGCTGATTCTTTAAAAAACTCCGGCTTTGGAGGACATCGATGTGGATTCTGGCACGACTTCTTTATTCGTGCAGTCGCGATCCACTGCCAGGCGACGAGGGAACTCGACGTTAGCTACTTGATCTTGGATTCCTTGTAGGCTACGTGTTTGCGTACCACCGGATCGAATTTCCGCATTTCCATCTTTTCAGGCTGGTTACGCTTGTTCTTAGTGGTCGTGTAATAGTGGCCGGTTCCTGCTGAAGACACCATTTTAATTTTATCTCTCATGGTCTACTCCTATGCCTGATCAGACCTTGGTACCGCGATCGCGCAATTCCGCGAGTACCGTATCAATGCCCTTTTTATCAATGATTCTCAAACCCTGATGGGAGACCCGCAATTTTACCCAGCGGTTCTCGCTCTGGACCCAGAAACGACGATCATGGATGTTCGGTTTGAATACCCGCTTGGTCTTGTTATTGGCGTGCGAGACATTATTGCCCGACATCACCCGCTTTCCCGTTACCTGGCAGACTTTGGCCATGGTGCTAACCCCGAATGGCAAACAATACGAAGGGCGCGATTTATACCAGATTCTGGGCCTTTTTCCTAGGGCAACGGAAATTAGAGTCATGAAAAATACCCGGACTCTCCCAGAGCCGGCATTTCCCCGAGGCCGGGCCAACCGTTAGACTCCGCAATCATGCCTTCCCTTGCAGATAAAAAAATTGTCGTAGGAATCACCGGGGGTATAGCGGCATATAAATCCGCTGAACTGGTCCGCCGGCTGATGGATCATGGAGCTGGGGTCCAGGTGGTGATGACCGATGCCGCCAAAGCATTTATCACCCCGCTGACCCTGCAGGCGTTAAGCGGCCGACCTGTCCGTGACACCCTTCTGGATTCTTCAGCCGAGTCCGGGATGGGTCATATCGAAATTGCCCGATGGGCAGATCATCTGGTCGTGGCGCCCGCTAGCGCCGATTTTATTGCCCGACTCGCCAGCGGAATGGCATCAGACCTTCTTGCTACCGTATGCCTTGCCACTTCCGCACCAATTATCCTGGCACCGGCGATGAATCAGGGTATGTGGCGCAAGTCAGCTACGCAGCGCAATATCGCAACGCTCATGGCCGACGGCATCACGATTGTGGGGCCAGCGTCCGGAGAGCAGGCCTGTGGCGACGTGGGACCGGGAAGAATGCTTGAACCCTCCGAAATCATCAGTCATCTTACGAGGACTGGGAATAACCATTCGCTGGATGGCGCCAGCGTGACAATCACGGCAGGACCGACATGGGAAGCCCTTGACCCGGTACGGGCGCTATCCAATCACAGTTCCGGCAAAATGGGATATGCCGTCGCCATAGCCGCAGCAGCGGCCGGCGCGGCAGTCACGTTGATCAGTGGGCCGACGGCACTCAATCCACCGCCGGGAATTCAATATCGACCAGTCCAGTCCGCTGAGGAAATGCTGGCCGCGGTCGAGCAGGACATCGACACCTGCAATGTTTTCATCGGTGTCGCCGCGGTCGCAGACTATCGCCCGCTGCGTTCCGAAACCTCAAAAATTAAAAAGCATTCAGATTCCGTCACGCTTGAACTGGTTCGTACTCCCGATATTCTTGCCCGGGTAGCCCAACACACGAAGCGCCCGTTCACAGTTGGTTTCGCAGCAGAGACAGATCGGGCGATTCCGAATGCCCGAGAGAAACTGCATAACAAGGGTCTCGACCTGATTGCCGTCAACCAGGTCGATGAGACCAACAACCCTTTCGGCAGTGAAGAGAATCACCTGATCCTGATCAGTAAAACCGATGAGATTGATCTAGGACGTGACAGCAAAACCGTCCTCGCCGAAAAACTGATATCGGAGATTGCCCACCGTTACCATGACGAGTATTCAGCTTAAGATTATTGACGAACGTCTGGGGAAAGAATTTGCTTTTCCGGATTATTCAACCCCGGGTTCTGCTGGCGTTGATCTAGTTGCCTGCCTGGACAGCCCTTTGATGATTACACCAGGTCAGTGCGAACTCATCCCCAGTGGCATCTCCATACACCTCGCGGACCCTTCTCTTGCCGCCATGTTGCTGCCGCGATCCGGTCTTGGTCACAAGCACGGGATTGTCCTTGGGAATCTGGTCGGCCTTATCGATAGTGACTATCAGGGAGAAATCAAAATTTCCTGCTGGAACCGAGGCAGTGAATCCTTTGAAATCCAGCCCGGAGACCGAATAGCGCAGCTCGTGGTAGTCCCCGTAGTCCAATGTCAGTTCGAAGTGGTCGATTCATTTGAGGAAAGTGAGCGGGCCGACGGCGGCTTCGGACATACGGGTACACGTTGATTACTTTTTAACTCTCGGGCGTGTGGATGCTGGCAACAGCCTGCTCACGCATGGATCAGTTATACTTTAAGATGAGGTTAAAGTCGTCAATTCTCGCGCTACCCGCGCCTGCCGAATGAGCAAAAAGACCGGCCAGAGACCGCCGCTGTCTCTCGCACTTTCCGGGGTAAATCGTGCCTACTTGGAGGACCTTTTTGCTCGGTTCGATGAAGACCCCGACAGTGTGCCCGACAGCTGGTCCCGTTTCTTTGCCGATCTGCCTGATGAGCCCGCGGTGTCACATGTCGCACCCCTCAGCCCCGGCAAGGAAACAAATGACTTTGGCCGGAGACAGGCAGCGGTCCTTCGCCTCGTCAATGCCTACCGAACGCGTGGTCACAGTATTGCAAATACGGATCCTCTCGGCATTTCGAGCCCATCGATTCCTGAAGATTTTGATCTCTCGTTTCAGGGACTTTCAAAGGAGGACCTGCTGAGGGTTTTTGATACCGGCTCTCTTGCCTTTGGTCCGGACAAGTTACCACTGCAGCGCATTCTTGACCTCTGCGAGGAGGTTTACTGCGGACCCGTGGGTGTGGAATTCATGCATATTTCGGACACCGTAGAAAAGCGGTGGGTTCAAGAACGCTTGGAAACAGATCCGGTTCGACCCCGTCCCAATGCTAACTTCAAAAAGCACCTGCTCCAACGCCTAACTGCTGCGGAAGGCCTAGAACGGTATCTACATACCCGGTTCGTCGGCCAGAAGCGGTTTTCTCTGGAAGGTGGGGAAACATTGGTACCAGCACTTCAGGAACTGATTCAGGTTTCGGGAAACGCCGGGGTAAAAGAAGTCGTGATCGGCATGGCGCACCGCGGGCGGCTCAACGTACTGGTCAACATTCTGGGCAAATCCCCAGAGGAACTTTTCAGCGAATTCGAGGGCAAGATTGAAACCAACGGTGCGGACATCAACACCGGCGATGTCAAGTATCACCAAGGATTTTCTGCAGACGTCAACACCCCGGGCGGGGCGGTTCACGTAGCGCTTTCATTTAATCCCTCGCACCTCGAGATCATCAATCCCGTGGTGGAAGGGTCCGTACGTGCCCGGCAGGACCGACGAGGCGACGAAAACAAAGATCAGGTGATGCCTGTTCTGATTCACGGGGATGCAGCATTCGCCGGACAGGGAGTGGTTATGGAAACCCTTAATATGTCCAATACCCGGGGCTTTTCAACCGGCGGCACAATCCACCTGATTGTGAATAACCAGATTGGATTCACAACCCGTAACCCCCTTGATGCCCGATCGACACCGTACTGCACTGAGATCGCAAAAATGGTGCAAGCGCCGATTTTCCATGTCAATGGTGACGACCCCGAAGCCGTAATATTCACTATCGAACTTGCACACCGCTACCGCATGCATTTTCACAAGGATGTCGTAATCGACATTATCTGCTATCGCCGACTCGGTCATAACGAGGCCGATGAGCCTTCGATCACACAACCGTCGATGTATCGTGTTATCCGGAGTATGCCGACGACTCGTCAACTGTATGCCGAGAAACTGATTGGCGAAGGGACCATCAGTCAGGCACAGAGTGACACGCTGGTGACAGACTACCGAGAGGCGCTCGATGAAGGGCATGTGGTCTACCCTCCTGCCTATGATGCCGACCAGTCCCGTTTTCTTGTTGACTGGGCGCCATACCTGGGCACGCAGTGGACAGATCCAGCCGATACGGCGATCACGCGTGAGCGTGTCATCAGCCTCAACCAACTTATGGTTACCCTGCCCGACGGCTTTGAGCCTCATCGCAGGGTAAAACGGATACTCGAAGACCGAACCCGTATGGCGCAAGGTGAGATCATGATGGACTGGGGTTTTGCCGAGACCATGGCTTATGCATCGCTGATCGAGGATGGCTACTCGGTCAGATTATCGGGACAGGATTCTGGGCGTGGCACTTTTTCGCATCGCCACGCAGTCCTGAAGAACCAAGCCCGGCGTCAACCTTACGTACCGCTGCGAAGTATTGGCGATGACCCATCGAAATTCCTGGTGATCGATTCCCTGCTATCGGAAGAAGCCGTGTTGGGTTTTGAATATGGTTACGCCACCACGGAACCACGCACTCTGACAATCTGGGAGGCGCAGTTCGGCGATTTTGCCAACGGGGCACAAGTTGTCATTGATCAGTTCATCAGCAGTGGCGAGGCCAAATGGCAGCGACTGTGTGGTCTCACGCTTTTTCTGCCGCACGGCCTGGAGGGTCAGGGACCAGAACACTCCTCGGCTCGGCTCGAACGTTTCCTGCAATTATGCGGTGATAACAATATGCAGGTCTGTGTTCCCACCACGCCCGCCCAGTTCTTTCATTTGCTCAGAAGACAAATGATCCGGCCACTGCGCCGTCCTCTCGTCGTCATGACGCCGAAGAGTCTGCTGCGGCACCGTCACTCGGTATCACCCCTGACCGATCTTACGGAGGACAAGTTTCATAATCTTTTGGACGATCCCTGCGTCAAGGACAAAAATACTGTGAGCCGGATCGTGCTCTGCACCGGCAAGGTCTACTTTGATCTTGACGAGGAACGAACGCGTCGTAACCAGCAGACGGTCGCGATCATTCGGCTCGAGCAACTTTATCCGATGCCGCAGGAACAGCTTGCGGTGATGCTGGCGGAACACCCTAATTGTAAAACTATCGTCTGGTGTCAGGAAGAGCCGCGAAATCAGGGTTCGTGGCACCGGATTCAGAATCACCTCGCCCGGGCGATACGCAATGATCAGAATCTCGAGCACGTCAGTCGAGATGCGTCAGCATCACCCGCCGTGGGGTATTATCAAAAACATCTTGAGGAACAGGAAAACCTGGTGAGCGAGGCACTCGGACCGGAGTCCGCCCTGCTAACCGCCACCGCAGTCGGGAGTTAACAACAGTGGCTGTTGAGATCAAAGTTCCGATGCTGCCCGAATCCGTATCGGATGCAACAATGCTGCATTGGCATGTCAAGGCGGGGCAAGCAGTGCGCCGTGATGACAACCTGGTCGATATCGAAACCGAGAAAGTCGTTTTGGAAGTTCCCGCGCCCCGCGACGGCGTAATCACGGAAATTCTGCGTACCGAGGGTGATACTGTCATCGCTGAGGATGTTATCGCGCTGTTTGAAGAAAAAGCAGAAATGGCGGCATCTGAGACATCTGCCACTGAGGAAACCACCCGCCGAGAGCCTCTTCAGGATTCTCCTCCGCCCGATAGCCTTCCCTCCCCTGAGCACCACGAGACGTCAGCTGCAGCAGGCCCAGTGCCGCCCGCAGGGCCCGCGGTGAAGCATCTTGCTGCCACCGAGGGAGTGGAACTCACGAATATACAGGGCACCGGCCGGGGCGGGCGAATTCTCAAGAGAGATGTCCAGGCGTATACCGGACAGCCCTCAACACTGACGGAAACAGATGACCAGAAAGGTGTGCGTAGGCAGCCCATGAGTCGTCTACGCAAGACGATTGCGTCCCGACTGATTCAGGCCCAGCAAAACGCTGCGATCCTGACGACCTTCAACGAAATCGATCTTTATGAGGTCAAGGCTCTTCGGGCCCGCTACCGAGATGCTTTTGAAAGAGCACACGGCGTTCGTCTTGGGTTTATGTCTTTTTTTGTCAAAGCGTGCGTAGAAGCACTGAAGCGATTCCCGATCATCAACGCAGCCGTTGAAGAAACGGATATTCTTTACCATGACTACTATGACATTGGGATAGCGGTCTCGTCGCCCAGAGGTCTCGTGGTGCCCGTACTCCGCGATGCAGAGCGTCTTGGCCTTGCCCAAATTGAAACCTCTATTGCGACCTTCGGAGATCGGGCGAAATCAGGCGCACTCAGTCTCGATGAAATCACCGGAGGGACCTTTACCATCACCAATGGCGGCGTTTTCGGATCGATGCTCTCAACACCGATCCTGAATCCTCCGCAAAGCGCTATCCTGGGGATGCACAAAATCCAGGATCGACCCGTGGTATTAAATGGTGACATCGTAATTCGCCCGATGATGTATCTTGCGCTGTCCTATGATCACAGGATCATTGACGGTGCGGACGCTGTCTCCTTTCTGGTTGCGATAAAAGCAACACTGGAAGATCCCGCCCGCCTGCTTCTCGAGGTGTGATCCTCTGTACCGGCCAGACCCAGACAAATGAGTGACTTCGACGTCATCGTCATCGGAGCGGGCCCGGGGGGATATGTTGCTGCTATCCGATGTGCGCAACTTGGACTCCAAACAGCCTGCATCGACCACTGGGTTGACGATAAAGGTAAACCCTCCCCTGGCGGCACGTGTCTCAACGTCGGTTGTATTCCATCGAAGGCGTTGCTGGATTCATCGGAACGCTACGAAGAAGTGAGGCTTTATTCCCGGGATCATGGCATAAGCGCCGCACCTGTCTCGATTGATGTTGCAAAGATGCAGGTCCGTAAAGAACAAATTGTTTCGGACCTTACCAGCGGTATAAGTGCGCTGTTCAAATCAAATCAGATCACGTTTATCAGTGGCCACGGTTGCCTGATTGAATCCGGCAAGGTTCGCGTCTCCTCAGACGCCGAGCCAGAGCAGATTCTAAGCGCCACCGACGTGATTCTGGCAAGCGGATCGCAACCGCTTCAACTGCCCGGGATGCCAGTAGACAATAAAGTTATTTTTGATTCCTCTGGGGCACTGGCATTTTCTGCGGTACCTAAGACGTTAGGCATTATTGGTGCCGGCGTCATCGGCCTTGAACTGGGCAGCGTATGGCGCCGTCTTGGTGCCGAAGTTGTTATCCTTGAGGCAATGGATTCTCTACTCAGCAGTGCTGACCGCATGATTGCCCGCGAGGCAAAAAAGCAGTTCACCCGCCAGGGACTCGATATCCGCCTCGGATGCCAGGTCACCGCAGTCGCTCCGGCAAAAGAGGGATGCACCGTCCACTATCGCACAACCGAACAGGACCAAAGTATTGACGTGGAACGGCTGATTGTTGCGGTCGGACGCCGCCCCTATACGGAGGGTCTGTTCGAGCCCGGCTGCGGGATCGAGTTGGGGGAGCGTGGGGTGGTGAGTGTGGATGCGAACTGTGCTACCGGAGTTCGAGGCGTATGGGCCATCGGCGATGTGGTTGGCGGAGCCATGCTGGCTCACAAGGCTTCAGAAGAAGGTGTTGCCGTCGCCGAACGCATCGCCAGTGGTGGGGGCCATGTGGATTATTCGGCAGTGCCCTGGGTCATCTATACGCATCCCGAGATCGCCTGGGTTGGCGCCACAGAGGATGAACTCAAGTCTGAAGGGATCGAGTACAAGGTAGGAATTTTCCCTTTCGCCGCAAGCGGTCGTGCCAAGGCTGTTGGGGCAACCGATGGATTTGCCAAGATCATTGCTTGCGGCGAAACAGACCAGATTCTGGGTGCACACATGATCGGCGCCCAGGCTTCTGAACTCATCAACGAGGCGGTCCTTGCCATGTCGATGGAGGCAAGTGCGGAAGACTTGGCCCGCACGGTGCACGCACATCCAACGCTGGCGGAGGTCGTTCACGAGGCAGCCCTCGCTTCCCAAGGCCGAGCAATTCACAAGGTCAACCGGTAGCCGTCTTCGCACAATGGCACACTGCTGCGTCTCTGGTGCCACCGCCTGCCAGCCAGAGGTTCTTAAGTATTTAAAAATATGGTATAATTTGTGCTGGACCGAGCTCGGTCTCTTTCGCGGCAACAGTGAGTTCGGTACAGCCCTCTGGCACTCCTAAATACATCTTTTATGCCCAGTTCAAGACACTCATGAAGAAAGCGGATCCGGTTCTAAACTACGAGGATTTTTCCCACCTTTGCTATAACGTCGTCAAAATCGAAAAAGCGGACCTGCCAAGCGGGGGGTCGGACGGTAGCTGTTATCGCTACGTTGTGGCTAACACCGTTTCTTCAGTTACCGGGTACCGGCAGGGTACCAAGCGCGAAGTTACCCAGTATTGCGCGACGCTGATCGAAGATCTCAATCTCAGGACTATTCCAAAGAAAAAGGTCTGACCTCAGAGTCCAAGATTTATCAGGGACCTTTGCCTAAGCGCAAGCACTCAATCACCGCTGCCCCCAGGCGTGCGTAAAAGGTGACCCTGCGTGACCATTGGGCAGATTCCTCTTACGCAACTTGCGCTGATATTCATTCCCGTTGCTGTGGTGGTGGTTATTCAATGGAAATGGTCACTGACCTACCGGGATACCCTCTATGGACTCAGCCGGATGGTGGCGCAACTACTCGCCGTCGGCTACGTGTTGGTCTTTCTTTTTGAGTCAGAAAGCTCGCTAACGGTATCCGTCACACTTTTTATCATGATTGCAGTCTCCAGCTGGATTGCACTTCGCCCCTTAGGTGAATCCCGGCCCAGCCTATACTGGATCGCCTTATTCTCAATCACCGCAGGCTGTCTCCCTGTTCTGATGCTCTCTACCCAATTGGTGATCGATGTGGAGCCCTGGTATGCGCCTCATTATCTGATTCCGCTTGCTGGCATAATCTTCGCCAACTCTATGAACCCGGTAAGTATCGCGGGAGAGCGCTACCAGGCGGAACTCGACCATGGCCACAGTTCTGAAAAGGCCCGTTACATTGCGATGCAGACCGCAATGATCCCCCTAGTGAACTCGCTCATGGCAGTAGGTCTCGTTTCCCTGCCAGGTATGATGACGGGCCAGGTGCTTTCTGGGGTTTCCCCGCTAATTGCTGCCCGTTATCAGATTCTGGTGATGTGTATGCTCTTTAGCGCATCTGGAATATCGGTCGCATGCTTTTTGTATCTATGGGGCCGGCAGTCCTTGCGCTGACGCAAGGCGCCTAGTTTTTGACGGCGGATATCTGAAGCGCCAACGCAGCGAAAAGAGTCGCCCCGCCAGTAAGGGTTGCGATAGTTGGTAAATCGCCCAACATCAGCCATACCCAGGCCGGTGCGAGCAAGGGCTCACCCAGAGCAAAGAGTGTCAACTGGACTGCCGGAACGCCCTGCGCCGCAAGGGCAAAAAGCACGCTCCCGAGACCGAGTTGCACCACACCGAGCAGTGAACACCACATCGCCTCGATCCACGGAATTGCGAGTCCTACGCCCGTCCCGATACTTACCGACAAACTGACCACCGTCCCAATAACGCCACCGTATAAGACGGCCGGTGTCATGTCGACGTTTTTACCCACCCTTAAGGTAACCGCATAGACCCCGAAGAAAACAATACCGAGAATCGCGACGACTACACCAAACGTGTCACCCACCTGCAGCCGACCCCCCACCATAATCGCAATTCCGACGACGGCCATTGCGATACTCACCCAGACCCGTGCATTGACCTGCTCGCCCAGAAAGATCTTTCCCAATAGAGCGGCAAGAATTGGGGCCGCTGCCATCACAAAAACTGCTACGGCAACTGTGGTGTACTTGAGTGCGATCACATTACAGAGCATCGCACCGCTCAGAAGTGCACCGGCGACAAGGGTTTTGAAACCTCCTGATCTGAGGATCATCAAAGTGGAACGACGATAGCGAATTAGGGTGACGATGGCTACAAAAACCGCGAGCGATGCACAGCGGTAAAAATTGATCTGCCACTCGGTGGCCTGCTCCAGCGACTTGACCACGACCCCGGCCAAACTCCAGAAAACCGGGGCGGTTATCGCAAAAGCATAATGGCGTCTCAAATCTCTTCCTCCTGGGATATATTTTGCCCTAGATAGGCGGTAATCTCCCGTTGAGTGATTTTTTTTTTCGAGTAAGCCCGGACTGCCAATATGTCGACACAAGCCAAGTGGTACTTTGATTTTGTCTCCCCGTTTTCTTATCTCCAGTTCCACCGTCTGGATTCGCTGCCTTCAGCGCTCGACTATAAGATGGTGCCCGTATTGTTTGCCGGGCTTTTGAAGCACTGGGAACACAAGGGGCCAGCCGAGATACCGCCAAAGCGCCTCGACACCTACCGGCACTGTCAGTGGCTGGCTAATCAATTGGGGGTGCCGTTTCAAGTGCCCCAGGCTCACCCATTTAACCCGCTTCCTTATCTTCGACTGTGTCTTTCGCTTGATACTTCGCACGAGGTCGTTGGGACCATTTTCGACTACATCTGGGCCAAAGGTGCGCCCGCCCACACGGAAGCAGGCATCGTAGAACTAGGCAATCGGCTCGGTATCAGAAATTTAGAGGCCGAACTGGATTCAGCTAAATTAAAGCAGCAATTGCGCGCTAACACCGAGCACGCCATTGCGGAAGGCGTATACGGTGTCCCGACGTTTGTGATGGGTCGAGAACGATTCTGGGGGTTAGATCAGATGGAAATGTTGGTCGAATGGCTTGCAAATCCGGAGGGGATGGCTCAGATTGCAACCAAGCGGTTCGCCGAATTGCCATCAGGCGTCTAGAACAGTGATTCGGTATCAAGTCATGCTGGCCGATGCTACTCAGGTGTCTACGGCGCACCTCGGAGTGAAATCCATCATTTCAGGTTGTTGATTATCAAAAGGGGAGCTCATGGAAGAAACTGCTGTAGCCCGCTCTTATCGAGCTGAAACTTTGGAGGAACAACAAGCGGCTTACGACAGTTGGGCAAAGCGGTATGAAATCGATCTTTGCGCAATGGGTTATCGGATACCGGCTGTGCTTGCGGGGGTATCCACCCGCTTCATTCCCTCGACCGCCGCGCCGATCCTGGACGCCGGATGTGGCGGCGGCATTCAGGCTGAGGTGCTCGCAATGCTGGAATTCGGACCTATAATTGGAATCGATCTTTCGGAAGGCATGCTCGAGATCGCACGTGCCAAAAGCATCTATAGCGACCTGCAGCGAATGACCCTTGGAGAAAAACTTGACTTTGGCGAGAACACATTCGCTGCAGTCATCTCCAGCGGTACGATTACGCCACGCCACGCACCCCCGAGCAGCTTCGAGGAGTTGATCCGGGTCACCGAACCGGGGGGGGCGATTATCTTCAGCCTACGAGATGACCCGGCGCAAGACCCGGAATACCCCGAGACAGTAAAGAAACTCACCGAAGAGGGGCTGTGGCGAGAGGTATTCTCAACCTCGAGTTTTCACGGCATGCCCTACGGCGAACCCGAGATTACGCATCGGGTTCATGTTTACGAAGTGATTTAAGTCTTGGTCGGCAATCTGCGCTCAAGGCGTCGAGCCTACTGCAGATCACCTGCCCAAATGGGCGGCCGATACTGATCCCAGCCGAACTCCTTTTCCAGTTCAGCAGCAACCTGGAGAATCAGGTGATCTTTTCCGGTATGCCCTGCCAGCTGCACGGCGCATGGATGTTCCCCGTCGTTTAACTGAACAGGCAATGACGCCGCAGGCTGGCCGCTAACATTGCATATATAGGAAAAGGGCGCAAACGCGTGGCCCCTTTCTCCCCAGGTCTCCATATTGAAGTTCGCCGTAC
>DPVA01000071.1:0-398 GCA_003529705.1 Gammaproteobacteria bacterium
TCGCGTGGAAGGAACTGGTGGTGACGTTCAGATCTCGGCAGATCTTGGCCGGGCGCTCAATCTCACCGACAAACTCGCTCAGAAGCGGGGGGATCAGTTCATTTCGAGTGAACTGTTTGTCCTAGCGGCACTTGGAGATCGCGGTCAACTGGCTGACGCGATGAAGGGAGCTGGCGTTGTTACAGGTGCTTTAGAACAAGCCATTGAAGCGATGCGCGGCGGTGAAACGGTGAATGATCCCAATGCTGAAGAAAAGCGCGAGGCGTTAGAAAAATACTCCATCGATCTGACTGAACGGGCCGAGCAGGGCAGACTTGATCCGGTGATTGGCCGGGATGAGGAGATTCGCCGCACCATTCAGGTTTTACAGCGGCGAACCAAAAACAATCCGGTACTGA
>DPVA01000071.1:699-6498 GCA_003529705.1 Gammaproteobacteria bacterium
GAACCAAAAACAATCCGGTACTGATCGGTGAACCCGGGGTCGGAAAGACGGCGATTGTCGAGGGATTGGCACAGCGAATTGTGGACGGGGAAGTGCCTGAGGGTGTACGAGGCAAGCGCCTGCTCGCACTCGATCTGGGAGCACTCATCGCTGGCGCCAAATTCCGGGGTGAGTTTGAAGAGAGGCTTAAGGCCGTGCTGACTGATCTGAGTAAGCAGGAAGGGCAGGTTATTCTCTTTATCGATGAGTTGCATACGATGGTGGGCGCAGGCAAGGCGGAGGGTTCCATGGATGCTGGGAACATGCTCAAACCCGCGCTCGCGCGCGGTGAGTTGCACTGCATAGGTGCCACCACGCTGGACGAGTATCGAAAATATGTCGAAAAGGATGCCGCTCTGGAGCGACGTTTCCAGAAGGTCTTGGTCGGAGAACCCGGGGTTGAAGATACCATCGCGATTCTGCGCGGACTGAAGGAAAAATACGAGGTGCATCATGGCGTGGATATTACGGACCCGGCTATTGTCTCAGCCGCAACCTTGTCATATCGATATATTAGCGATCGCCAGTTACCCGACAAGGCAATTGATCTGGTCGATGAGGCCGCCAGCCGAATTCGGATGGAAATCGATTCCAGACCCGAGTCGATGGATCGATTGGATCGGCGTCTCATCCAACTGAAGATTGAAAGAGAAGCCGTCAAAAAGGATACCGACGAAGCATCCAAGAAGCGTCTGGACGCCTTAGAAAGCGAAATATCCGAAAACGAACGTGAATATGCTGATCTCGACGAGATTTGGAAAGCGGAAAAAGCGGCGGTTCAGGGCAGCCAGCTCATAAAGGAGGCCCTGGACCAGGCGCGCAGCGAGATGGAGACGGCCCGCCGGGCCGGGGATCTCACCCGGATGTCGGAGCTTCAGTATGGGCGTATTCCGGAACTTGAGAAGCAGCTTGCAGATGCACAGGATCATGAATTGGGCAGCGAGACCCGGCTTCTTCGGAACAAAGTGACCGATGAGGAGATCGCCGAGGTGATTGCCCGTTGGACCGGTATCCCGGTGTCTCGGATGCTTGAGGGTGAACGAGAAAAACTCTTGCGGATGGAATCCGAATTGCACCACCGGGTCATCGGTCAGGACGAGGCTATCCGAGCGGTATCGGATGCGATCCGTCGATCGCGGGCGGGGCTTTCAGACCCGGAGCGGCCTTACGGTTCTTTTCTCTTCCTTGGGCCAACGGGAGTTGGCAAGACAGAGTTATCGAAGGCTCTGGCGGAGTTTCTTTTCGACACCCAAGAATCGATGGTACGTATTGATATGTCCGAATTCATGGAGAAACACTCGGTTGCCAGGTTGATCGGCGCGCCACCAGGATATGTCGGTTACGAGGAAGGCGGATATCTTACGGAAGCGGTACGCCGTCGCCCATATTCGGTGATTCTGATGGATGAAGTTGAGAAAGCGCACCCGGAAGTCTTTAACGTGTTGTTGCAGGTTCTGGATGATGGCCGTTTAACAGACGGCCAGGGGCGTACCGTCGATTTTCGGAATACCGTTATTATCATGACCTCAAATCTTGGGTCAGACCGGATTCAGGCGCTTGCTGGCGACGATCGTTATACCGAAATAAAAACGCAGGTCATGTCGGTAGTTCGTCAGCATTTCCGGCCTGAATTCATTAATCGGGTGGACGATATGATCGTTTTCCATCCCTTATTGAAAGAGCAGTTGGATGAAATTGCACGGATTCAGGTTGCTATTCTCTCCGCGCGCCTCGCTGCACGTGACTTGACATTACGCGTAACGGATGCGGCTATTGATAAGTTGAGTGTCGCCGGGTTTGACCCCGTATACGGGGCGCGACCGCTCAAGCGCGCCATGCAGACACAACTCGAAAACCCGCTGGCACAGGAGATCCTCTCGGGCGAGTTTGCCCCCGGGGACACCATTGTTGCTGACGTAACGGGTGGAGACTGGGTGTTTCGCTCTGACGAGACTGATACCGCACGGGTTGCCTGATCCAGTTATCCTCCCACAGTGTTAATTGCATACACAGCACGCCCTCACGTGGTCAACCTGGTCACCAGGCGGTAGACTCCTCGACAGATTTCCACGGAAGCCAGCATGAAAGCGATGATCTTGGCCGCAGGTAAGGGAACGCGGGTGCGCCCGCTGACCCACGCCATGCCCAAGCCTATGATTCCTGTTCTTGGAAAACCAGTGATGGAATATCTGGTGGAGCATCTTGCCCGACATAGCGTCGACCAGATTATGGTGAATGTCAGCCACCTCGCCCAGTCTATTGAGGGTTATTTTGGTGATGGTCGGCGTTGGGGTGTGGAAATTGGCTATTCCTTTGAGGGGCACGTGGAGGGTGGCAAAACCATTGCCGCGCCCATGGGTTCTGCTGGCGGTATTCGTCGGATACAGGATTACGGGGGATTCTTCGACGACACCTTTGTCGTGGTCTGTGGCGATGCCGTGATTGATCTTGATCTGACGGCAGTGGTGCGCAGGCACTGGCAATCGGGTGCTGTGGCTAGCATCCTGGTGCGGGAAGTGCCCCGTGAGCGACTGTCCAGTTACGGTGTTGTTGTTTGCGATGAGGCAGGAAGAATCCAGTCTTTCCAGGAGAAGCCCAAGGTTGAAGAAGCCCTTTCGCAACTGGTGAATACAGGCATCTATGTCTTTGAGCCTGAGGTTATCGACCTTATCCCGCAGGATACGGAGTTTGATATTGGCAGCGAACTGTTTCCTTTGATGCTTGAGGAAGATCTTGCCTTCAACGCAATTGAGGTCCCGTTTAACTGGATTGATATAGGACATCTCAGTGATTACTGGCAGGCTAACCAGCAGATGATGCGTGGGAAATTGCGGGGGGTGCGTATGCCCGGGACGGAGGTGCGACCCCGGATCTGGACTGGATTAAATGTCAATGTGGACTGGGATGAAATTCGTGCCGAGGGCCCTATTTATGTCGGCTCGGCTTCCCGGATTGAGCCAGGATGCCAGATTTTTGGCCCTACTTGGATCGGCCAGGGATGTCATCTTCAAAGCGGCGCCCATATCTCCCGGAGCATTCTCTTTGAGTACAGCCGCATTGGATCAAGTGCCAAGGTCAGTGATTCGCTGGTGTTTGGACGGAATTGTGTCGATCAAAACGGCGAGAGTGTTCCGGATACCGATGGTGTTCTGGACTGGGTTGGTGATGCCCGCGAACTGACGGGTATCACCGATTAACCTGCCAACCTTTGGTAGGTACTGGGGGTTGCAGCACCCTGGATTTATAGTTCAGTTTCCGGTAAGCGTCGCTTTTGTCAGTAGATCATTCACCCGCTGGACATATGCGGCGGGCTCGGGAAGCGGAGCACCCTCGCTGAGCGCAGCCTGATCAAACAGTACTCGTGTCCAATCCTCGAGTTGCGAATGTTCGGGGCTCAACTGCCGGATCAAGGGATGGTCCGGATTGATTTCCATGATCGGTTTGGCGTCGGGAGCACTTTGGCCCATCGCCTGTAGGATTCGTTCGAGATTGCCGCCGAGATCCGTTTCATCGGCCACCAGGCATGCGGGAGAGTCTGTTAGCCGCTGGCTGACGCGGACACTTTTGACATGCTTGCCCAGCAGTGACTCCATTTTTTCGGTGAGCTCGGCGAGATCCTTTTCCTTGGCTTCGTTTGCTTTTCTGTCTTCAGGGGTTGCCAGATCTTCGAGATCGAGTGCACCTTTGGCGACCGATTTCAGCGGCTTATCCTTGTATTCACCGAGTGAGGATACGAGCCATTCGTCAACCGGATCACTGAGCAGGAATACCTCTATACCGTTCTTCCGAAAAATCTCGAGATGAGGTGAAGTGCTGGCAGCATTATGGGAATCGGCAGTGATGTAGTAGATCGCTTTTTGTTTTATCGGCATCCGCTTGAAGTAGTCGGCTAGAGATTCGGTTTGTTCAGCCTCTTCGCTTCGGGTCGAGTTAAAGCGCATCAGGTCAGCGAGCACGGTACGGTTGTCGTGATCTTCGACGATTCCCTCTTTTAAGACCTTGCCAAATTCGTTCCAGAAGTTCGCATAAGATTCGGGTTCTTTAGCAGCCAGACGGCTGAGCTCCGAAAGGATTTTCTTTACTGACGCAGAGCGAATTCGGTCGATGTCTTTATTATTTTGAAGAAATTCACGGGAAACGTTAAGGGGCAGGTCTGCTGCGTCTACGACGCCGCGCACGAAGCGCAGATAGGAGGGCATCAAGTATTTCGCATCATCCATGATGAAAATACGTCGCACATACAAATTAATGCCGTGGCGCTGCTCGCGGTCCCAAAGATCAAAAGGCGCTTTCTGGGGAATAAAGAAAAGTGACGTGTACTCAAGGTTTCCCTCAACCCGGTTGTGTAGGGTCACCAGCGGTGCCTCGGTGTCGTAGCTCAAGGACTGATAAAAGCGGTGGTATTCATCTTCTGAAACTTCGTTCTTGGGTCGGGACCAAAGGGCAGAGCCGCTGTTTACCGCTTCCCACTCGCCCTTCTTTTCTTTTTCCTGGGATGGCATCTCGATGGGCAAGGAGATGTGATCCGAGTACCGACTGATAATTCCCCGCAAGCGAAAGTCCTCGGCGAATTCCTTATCCGCGTCCCGTAAATGCAAAGTGATAGAGGTGCCACGCTCTTCACGAGCTACTGTTTCAATGGTGTACTCACCCTCGCCGTCTGACACCCACCGCACACCACCATCAGCGGGCTGACTCGCGTGGCGCGTGGTGAGCTCGACTTTTTCTGCGACCAAAAATGCAGAGTAAAAGCCGACACCGAATTGACCGATCAGGTTGGCATCATTGGCGGCATCTCCGCTTAGTGCATCGAGAAACTGTCGGGTTCCCGAACGGGCAATGGTGCCTATGTTCTCGATGACTTCATCAGTGGTCATGCCGATACCGGTATCCGTTATCGTGACGGTGTTCTCATTTTTATTGAAACTGATCTTGAGTCCGAGGCTCGCGCCATCTTCCATCAGGCTGGCGTCCATCAGAGCCGCAAATCTGAGTCGATCACAGGCATCCGAGCCGTTGGAGATCAATTCCCGAAGGAAGACTTCCTTGTTTGAGTAGAGAGAGTGGATCATCAGCTGCAGTAGCTGTTTTACCTCGGTCTGAAAGCTGTGGGTCTGTGCGGTGGTGGTCTGCGTCATCTGGCGATACTCCGGACGGGTTAATACAGGATCGTGAAAAATAAACCAATGAAAAGTATGGGGTTGGACTAAAGAAATTCAAGCGAGCCAGCGGCGCTGTGTCGCCATCCAGATGTACATGCGCCCAGGAGCCGGTGATTCACCCACACTACAAATCACTGCGCCACCATAGCGTTATCCGCTAGAATCGCCGCTGGGCGGGGGTCGCCGCCCACCATCGGGGCATAGCGCAGCCTGGTAGCGCACCTGCTTTGGGAGCAGGGGGTCGGGGGTTCAAATCCCTCTGCCCCGACCAGTCACTCTGTAATTCGGTACGGCGCCCGTAGCTCAACCGGATAGAGCAACGGCCTTCTAAGCCGTAGGTTACAGGTTCGAGTCCTGTCGGGCGCGCCAGCTCTTTGATTAAAGGCGCTTCGATCAGCCTTTATCTATTTTACTGGCGTCGGGGCGGCTATTTATTGGATAATTGCCGGTTCGCGAAAGCACATGCGGTGACCGTAGCTCAGTTGGTAGAGCTCCGGATTGTGATTCCGGCGGTCGTGGGTTCGAGCCCCATCGGTCACCCCAGTTCTGCGTTGATTGCCGTGCGGTGGTAGGTCATTGGGCCGTTAGCTCAGTTGGT
>DPVA01000169.1 GCA_003529705.1 Gammaproteobacteria bacterium
CTGACCGCCAGTCCTGTGTGGGCGATTTCCAGGACTCTGATGGCAGATAGCGGTGGGCATAG
The DNA here is from genome assembly GCA_003529705.1 of Gammaproteobacteria bacterium. Lineage (GTDB taxonomy): Bacteria > Pseudomonadota > Gammaproteobacteria > Arenicellales > UBA868 > UBA868. Next base: position 63 of record DPVA01000169.1, read on the forward strand.
ATTGTGCGGAATCCCTCCCGCATCCAGGCATACACAATAGTCACTGTCATGCTTTGGATTCCGGTTACCATCGCCGCCGCGTTTTTTCAGAATTTACGCTCCGCGGTACAGCGTCATCTCAAGTCAACACTGACTGATATGGGTGCGGCCTCGGTGCGCTTTGTGTATGCCCTTCCCTTTGCCCTGGTATGGCTGGCTGCCGTCAACTCCTTCTCCGAATTTTCGTTACCGGCTGTCAATTCTGCGTTTGCGGTCTGGGTAATAGGTGGCGCCATTGCTCAAATTGTCTTCACTTTTTTACTGATGTGGCTGTTTTCTCTTTCCAATTTCACCGTCGGAACTGCGCTATCGAAAACGGAAGTAATTCAGGTCGTTCTGCTGGAAGCCCTTCTGCTTCATGAAAGCGTTTCTGGTCGCGGACTTGTGGTCATCTTGATCGCCTTTGCTGGCGTCATGGTGACGACACTAGGTCGAAACAGACTTTCATTATCCGCGCTATTCTTGGGTCTTAAACAAAAACCTATTTTGGTCGGCCTCGCCTGTGGTTTCGCACTCGGTCTGGCATCGGTGCTCTTTCGGGGTGCTGCATTGTCTCTGGAGGAGACCGGGATTATGATGCGATCCGCTTACACGCTTGCCATTGCCACCACGATTCAGACGGTGGTACTACTTGTGTGGCTCCAACTTTTTCAACCCGGACAGATTCGGCGAATGCTTTTACAATGGCCCAGTTGCGCTATGGTCGGATTCGCGGGCTGGGCTGCCTCTATTTTCTGGTTCATGGCCTTCACGCTGACACATGCGGCTTACGTACGCGCGCTGGGACAGATCGAACTAATCTTCACCTTCGTGGTATCGACAGTCGTTTTTCGTGAAAAAGTTAGCCGCACCGAGATTTTTGGCGTGACATTACTAAGCGGGGCAATTGGCATTCTTGTCCTAGAAAAAGTACCCTAACTAACCACTGAGGGCATCCCCGAACAGGGAATCAAAAGTTATAGCGCTTTCACCGCGGGAAAAGAAAAGAAGTAGTTATCCAAGAAATGATCTAACCAAACACGGGCATTTCCTGCACACTGCGAGTGGCTAACCAATTGTGCATCATGCGGTTGGGCGCCGGGGAGTTTTAATTTGGGACTGCCCCGTTCCGAAGTACACCAATGGTTGACCATATCGCGGGTGATTTCAGGATGAAACTCGATCCCAAAGGCATGATCTGCATAGGAAAACGCCTGGCCGGAAAAGGAGTCGCTCTCGGCCAGATGGATTGCCCCCGAAGGGATTTCAAAGGTTTCCGAATGCCACTGATAGAAAGTCGTTGTTTCTGGTAAAAAGTCTGACCCTTGTGCCGTAGGAGCAACCGGCCAGTATCCAATCTCGACAATCCCATCGCCGCGCGGCCCAACATTTGCGCCCAGCACACGCGCCAATTGCTGAGCACCAAGACAAATCCCTAGCAGAGGGAGCTTCGAGGGCAATGCGACTGCTTCCAGCCAATCAAGCTCGGCCCGAATTCCAGCAACGTCGTCATCGGTCGCGCTTTGCGGACCACCAAAAATAACCACCCCGTGATATTCGGAAAGGTTTCCCGGCAGATTATCCCCAAGGCAGGGGCAATATTGATCAAGCGAATACCCCCGTCGGTTCAGGTTTCTACCAAGAAACCCTGGTGTTGAAGTTTCCTGGTGAACCACTGTTAGTATCTGGGGCTCAGATTTCATAAATTCCGTAAAGCGATTGTGTAGGGCACCCGATTGTAGTGCACAACCCAAGGGCTGGCCTGTCGCGCAAGGCGGGCGGGATTGATCCTAACCGATAAAGAATGCCCGTCGGTGATCTTGTTTAATTCAGATTGCATGCGATGCATGGTCAATCGCAGGACCGGTTTGAACCGGCTACACCGAATAGTTGGTTTTTATGGCGCATCTTCATTATATTTTTACTTAAGCCTAGAATAGTCGCTTTTTTCAAGCAGTGATCATTTATATGGATCGTTTTACGCTGGCCTGGGGTCGCTGGGTTACCCGTTATCGTGCTACAACGATTGCCTTATCGCTCTTACTTACATTAGCAATAGCTTCCGGTGGCCAGTTTCTCACGTTCACCAATGACTACCGCGTGTTTTTCGGTAGCGAAAACGCACACCTGCAGGCTTTTGAGGAGCTGCAGGAAATTTTCAGCAAGAATGACAATGCGCTTATTGTCTTGGCCCCGCGCGACGGCAAGGTATTCACACCCGATACCCTGGGGGCGATTGCCGATGCCACAGAGCGAGCCTGGCTTACCCCTTTCTCAATCCGGGTTGATTCCGTCACCAACTTTCAGCACACCACGGCTTCGGGTGATGACCTTGAGGTGGCGCCACTGGTCGAAGGGATCACAAACCTGACCGACGACGACCTCTCCCGTATAAAGACCGCGGCCCTCTCAGAACCAGCGCTCATCAGTCGGCTGATCTCGCCGGATGCAGGCATCACCGCGATCAATATCACAGTGGAACTGCCAGGAATTGATGAAGAGACTGAGAACCCAAAGGTGGCGACTGCCGTACGGGACCTTCGGGACTACATTGAGGCCACCTACCCTGACATCGACGTTTATCTGACAGGCATTGTCATGATGAACCAAGCATTTCAAGAGGCGGCTATGAGCGATACCACACAGCTGATCCCGGTCGCGCTTGTGATCATCCTGCTGATGGTCTTCCTGCAGTTGCGAGGATTTACCGGTACGCTCGGCAGCTTTATCGTGATCGTTCTGTCCGTTATTGCAGCCATGGGAACCGCTGGCTGGATGGGTATTCGCCTAACACCACCTTCAATGTCCGCACCCACGATTATCCTGACACTCGCAGTTGCCGACTGCGTACACATCCTCTCGAACTGGCTGCAGAAGGTTCGCGACGGTCTGGGTAACCAGGAGGCAATGGCGGAGAGTATCCGGATCAACTTTAGCCCGGTACTGCTGACCTCCATCACGACAGCTATCGGCTTTCTGTCCCTCAATTTTAGTGATTCGCCACCCTTTCATGATCTTGGCAACATCTCTGCTGTTGGTGTCATGTTCGCCTGGCTGTTTTCGACGACTTTGCTGCCCGCACTGGTAACCCTGCTACCGGCAAAACCCCGCCAGGGACGCAGTCTGATCACAGAGATGATGATCCGCCTCGGCGACTGGGTCATCGAGCGCCGCCGAATCCTTATACCGACCGTGAGTCTTGTGATCGTTGCTCTGGTTCTAGTGATTCCCCGGAATGAACTCAACGACGTGTTTGTCCGCTACTTTGACGATCGGATCGAGTTTCGCCCGCACACCGACTTCGTAGTCGAGAATCTGACAGGGATGTACTTTATCGATTACGCGCTGGATTCCGGCGAGTCCGGCGGCATCTCGGACCCGGGCTATCTTGTCCAGGTTGAGCAGTTTTCCAACTGGCTGACCGAGCAGCCGGAGGTCATCCATGTTAGTACCTTGACGGATGTTTTCAAACGAGTGAATCGCAGTATGCACGGTGATGATCCAAACTGGTATCGACTGCCGGAACAACGAGACATGGCTGCCCAATACCTCCTGCTGTACGAGATGTCGCTACCCTACGGACTGGACCTAAACAACCAGATTGATGTCGAGAAGCAACGCATCCGCCTAAGCGCTACTCTGGAAACCCTGTCGACAGCGCAGACCCTGGCATTCGAACAGCGCAGTTACAACTGGATGGAGGAGCATACGCCTGCACTGCTGACGATCGCAGCCAGTCCACCCATCATGTTCTCCCATATCGGTATGCGCAACATTGTCAGCATGCTCGGGGGTACCACCTTTGCGCTAATCGCGATCTCACTCTTAATGATTGCAGCCCTGCGCAGTTGGCGGTTTGGCCTGCTGACTCTGATTCCTAATCTCGCACCGGCCGCCATGGCCTTCGGCCTCTGGGGGCTGGTAGATGGCGAAGTTGGACTTGGCCTCTCTGTGGTAGCAGCGATGACTTTAGGAATCGTGGTCGATGACACAATTCACTTTATGACTAAGTACCTGCGTGCCAGACGTGATCAGGGTCTGGATGCCATCGCAGCAGTTCGGTATTCTTTTGCTACAGTAGGAGTAGCACTCTGGACGACTACACTGGCGCTTGCCGCAGGATTTCTTGTAATTTCAACCTCTGCATTCTCAGTGAACGCTGAGATGGGGTTTCTGGTGGCGGTCGTGGTCGTGCTGGCTCTTGTCGTTGACTTTCTCCTGCTGCCGGGACTGTTGATCCGCTTTGATCACCTGCTTTGGCGGGGAAAAGGCAGTCATGCCGCGCAAAGTCACCTCACCTAGGTCTCCTGACCGATATCATGTTCTCACCGACCACTGGAATCCTCCTTATGAAGCACACAACGGCTTTTCTCGCGTTTATTGCTGTTCTGATACCGCAGACATCTCACGCCGAGACATCCGATGCCGATGCCCGTGGCCTGGAAATTGCCACCCAGGCTGACGAGCGGGACAGGGGCTGGCGATTTCAAAGTTCCGATATGGAAATGATTTTACGAAACCGGGCAGGTAAGGAAAGCCGACGCAAGATCAGCACCCGCCAATTTGAAGTAGAGGACGACGGGGACAAGACGCTTTCCCTATTTCATGAACCCCGGGATGTACGCGGTACCGCGATGTTGACTTTCTCGCATGGGCTGGAACCGGATGATCAGTGGCTTTACCTGCCGGCGATCAAGCGGGTAAAGAGGATCTCTTCCCGAAACCGCTCGGGCCCCTTTATGGGTAGTGAATTTGCCTTTGAGGATCTGAGTTCCCAAGAGCTCGACAAGTATCAATACCGCTATCTCCGAGACGAGGCTTGCGGCAGATACCAGTGCTACGTGATCCAACGTATCCCCCGTTACGAAAACTCGGGCTACACCCGCCAGATCGTCTGGCTGGATCAGGAGGAATTCCGATCCATCAAGATCGAGTACTATGACCGAAAGAACGAACTGCTGAAAACGCTTGATTTTTCTGATTATCAGGAGTACCCCGGCGGATTCTGGCGTGCCGACAGGATGGAAATGACCAATCATCAAACCGGTAAAAGTACGACTTTATTGTGGTTCAATTACGATTTTGAAACCCCACTAAAAAGTGGTGACTTCAACAAGAATGCCCTGAAACGGCTGCTGTGATTCAGACGCGCAGAGGACCCAGGCATCTACGATTTCTTGCTGGAATGCTGTGCGCCGCGACTTTGGGCTCCCCTGTATGCGCGGATCTCAGCCAACAGTTTGAACTCTCATTTCAAGGGCAGTTCTTTCCTAGCCTCTCACTGGACTCTAACGATATCCAGGAGCAGTTTTTCGCCGGTGTCGAGGCAGAATTCATTAGTGATTTTGAGTCCGACTATCTGATTGGCACCTTCCTCCCCTATGGCCGTATCGCATCGGCTGGCGGGGACATGAATCACGTCGATATTCGGGAACTGAACCTGCTGTATACCCAGGACAAATGGGAGGGGATCGTGGGGATCAGCCGTGTCTTCTGGGGCGTTACCGAATCTGGACACCTGGTTGACATCATCAACCAGACAGATCAACTGGAGGGGTTCGACGGCGAAGATAAGCTCGGCCAGACGATGATCAGAATCAGTCGGCTGTTTGACCAAAATACCGTGGACTTGTATGTGCTACCTGGATTCCGCGAGCGTGAGTTTCTGCTATCGGATCAGCCGCTGGCATTACCCTTTCCCGTGAGTAACGATAAACCGCTCTACGGCGCCGATAACGAGGCGCAACACGTAGACTTTGCGCTGCGACTTTCCGGATATCAGGGCATGGCCGACTATGGACTCTCATGGTTCAGCGGCACCTCACGTGATCCGGAATTCATTATTCAGCCGAGCGGTGCTTACCGACCCCGATACCCCCTGATCCACCAGGTGGGTCTGGATCTTCAACTGACTCTGGACAGTTGGCTCTGGAAGTTGGAGGCCATTCACCGGACTTTTGAATCGGATACGATCACCGATGATTTCACCGCGGTCATCGGGGGGACTGAGTACACGATTTACGGACTGGCGGCTGCGCTTTTTGATCTCGGACTGCTGGCGGAATGGCACGGCGACAATCGCGAAGACCACACCACTGTCCCCATGCAGAATGACCTTTTTACTGGTATGAGGGCATCTTTCAGTGATACCCAGAGTTCGGAATTCCTAGCAGGCATCTTCTCTGATCTTGACGACGGCAGTAACAGTGTCCGGGTAGAGGCAAGCCGACGAATCCTGGACGACGCTCGGATCACTCTAGAAGCACAGTCTTTCGTTAATGTGGATTCAAGGAACGCTCTTTCCTATCTGAAAAGCAGCGATTTCGTCCTCCTGTCCCTGCAACTGTTTTTCTGAAGCAGTCACCGATCAGTTCGGCAACCAAGCCAGCGTCAGTAAGGCTGGACAGGGTCTGAAAATAACTGTATATATAAACAGTATCAGAACACTCCTACTTCAGAACTCTTCATGAATAGACCTCTGACCGCACGTCAGTTACAGGTACTTGAATGTATCCAAGCCTTTGTCGACGCCACTGGTATGCCCCCAACCCGTGCTGAAATTGCCAGGCAACTGGGCTTTCGTTCAGCCAATGCAGCCGAAGAGCACCTGCGAGCACTGGCACGCAAAGGCGCTATCGAACTTCAGTCTGGCGCATCCCGGGGCATACGGTTACTGGCACCATCTGGAGTACCTGTTATTGGTGAAGTGGCCGCCGGAAACCCGATTTTGGCAACTGAGCATATCGAAGATTATTACCCCCTACCACCTAGACTGTTCCACCCCCGGGCCCATTACCTACTGAGGGTGCGTGGCATGAGCATGCGGGATGCCGGTATTCTCAACCGTGACCTACTGGCTGTGCATCGCGCACGGGAGGCCACTAATGGGCAGATCGTAGTCGCCCGACTGGAAGACGAAGTAACGGTCAAAGAATTCCGACGCCGGGGGAATATCGTTAACTTGCTTCCCAGGAATCCTGACTTCGATCCTGTGCGAATTGATCTGCGCCAACAGTCCCTGGCGATTGAGGGAATTGGCGTAGGTGTGATACGAAACGATTCCCTACCGTGAGCCTAGAATCCTGCCTGAAACGGCGGGATATCTGGCGCGGCAAAAAAGCAGCCCGATCAGAGGATGCTGTCGCAACTGGTTTCGCCGTCCTTGATCGACATCTGCCTAACGGCGGATGGCCTCAGCATGCCCTGACTGAAATCCTGGTGGAAAATATCACCTACAGTCCTTTGTGGTTGCTGATACCGGCTCTTGGCGAGATCATGCCTGCCCGATCCTGGCAGATCTGGATTGCGCCACCAGCCATACCCTACCCACCCGGCTTAAGTCAGAACGGTCTGGACCTGTCGAAAATTCTGATGATCAACATAACAGACCAGGCAGACATTCTATGGTCAGCAGAGCAGGCATTACGCTCACGGGCATGTAGCGCTGTGCTGTGCTGGCCCGGCAGGCTGCATCAGTCTGCCACACGGCGGTTGCAGCTTGCTGCTGAATATGGCGGCGGACTGGGAATCTGTTTTCAGGATGAAAGCGCTCTGCATACTCACAGCATGGCCGCACTGAAACTACGCTGTCGAAATACTGATGATGGCTTATGTATCGACCTGATTAAGTGTCGCGGTGGTCCGCTACACCAAAATCTGACGGTACAACACCCTTCTAGCCAGTCCACGGCAACACTCAAGACAAAAGAACAATCATGCCAATGATCCGGACCCACCAGAGCTTAAAAAGCCGTTCCGCTTTAACAGCAGTCAGGCGCGGCAGTCCCGATCTGGCAAAGGTGCCGCCAACAACTCTTGTCGATACGCTACCACCAGCGGCTCTGGATCATCTCTGGCTTGCTGTCTCTTTTCCTTTTCTGCCACTAGAAGCACTCGGACAGGTAAGGCAGCAACCGATGGTTGTTGTTGTCCAGCAAGGTCAGATGCAAAAAGTTATTACGCCAAACTACTCAGCCCAAAGGAGTGGCATACAGGCCGGAATGACACTCATTGCAGCACAGACCCTGAACCCTGCGCTACATGCCATATCCCGAGATATCGCAGCCGAGAGCAACCGCCTTCAGAAACTGGCCCTAATGGCAGGCAACTGGACACCTGCTGTCAGTATTATTGAAAACAATCTACTGCTGGATATTGCCGGCAGTACGCGTCTATTTGGGGGTATCGCACAACTTCTCGAACAAATCCAGGCGTGGATAGCTTCCGAGGCGCTATCGCCCTGCGTCAGCGTGATGCCCACACCCGCTAGTGCAATACTATGTGCGCGTACCGGAAAATCGCTATGTATAACTGCCAGGGAACATATACACGGCGCCATACGTGAGATACCAACACAAGCGCTGGTCACCGATACCAAAAGACAACAGGCACTAAACCGGTTTGGCATTAATACGCTGGGTGATCTGCTGCGCCTACCTAGAGACGGGATGGCTCGGCGGCTGGGTCCGGATCTTGTGCAAAAATTAGATAAATTGCTGGGAAGGCAGCCCGACCCGCAAAAAGCAATTACACCACCGCCCGTATTTCATCAGAGGATCGTATTTGATGCCGGTATTGCCAATACCGAGCAACTTGTACCTTTTATGGAGACCTTGTTGGAAGAACTGCAGATTCATCTGACCCGGCATCACATTCTAGCTGAACAGTTCGAATGGCATCTCCTCAATGAGTCTGATTCATCACATCGAATTCCGGTATATCTAACACATCCACACCGGGACGCCTTTGACCTTATGAAGCTCTCCCAGCTGGCGTTTGAAAAATTTAAGACGAAAGATGTCATTACCCATATTGCGCTGAAAGCCAGCTGTTTTGCGCCAATGCCTTCATCCAGCAAAGATATCTTTTCGACCCTGCCCAAATCAGCAGACTACGGAACATCACTGGTTGACCGCCTACAGAACCGGCTCGGGCGGCACGCTGTGCAGGGCCTTTGCCTGCAGCCGGATCACCGACCCGAAAAAGCCTGGGGCCACTGCAAGGTTGGAGAAACCAGCGCTTTGTCGCATGGCGCCCAACGACCACTCTGGCTGCTGGAAACACCTCGCTCTGTACGAATATCACAGGGGCAACTGGTTCTGGGAGGTCAGGTACTCTTCCTGCAAAGTCAACGGGAACGCATCTGCAGCGGCTGGTGGGACAGCCATCCAATCCGCCGTGATTACTACCATGCCAGAACCGCCACTTTAAGGGTGTGGATATTCCGTGATCTCAACAGCGGCAACTGGTGTCTGCATGGTATCTTCTGATCCCATCCATTACCGACCGTACGAGCCTGATCCCCCCATGAATTCGCTCCCTGCGCGAGACGCCCAGCGCCGGGCTTTTCTGTCCGAGACGGATTTTTCTGACAGTCGCCTCGTCCCGATGCAACAGGATGCCTCATTCCGTCGGTATTTCCGACTCGATGATGCCAAGCACCGCTGGTTGCTGATGGATGCCCCGCCTCAGACTGAAAACCTTACCGCATGGCTTGATATCGGCAAACATCTCACCGATCTAGGCCTGCGGGTACCGGCCGTCCTGCATTCCGACGTGACCCACGGATTCGCACTTATTGAAGACTTCGGGGATCAAACCTTTACCCGGCTCCTCGATGGAGGCGAGGCCCCTGATGGACTTTATGAACAGGCAACAGATCTTCTCACTCATCTTCACAGACAGCCCAATGCTTTTCTTGATGCATTAAAGCCCTATGACCTCAATGCTCTCATGACTGAAACCGTTCTTCTACCCGACTGGTTTCTACCGCTGATCTCGGGCAAACCTACTGCCAATGAGGACCGGGAATGTTACCAGCAAATCTGGGAGCAAGTCTTTGCTTCACTGCCAACGCCTGCCATCTCGCTTGTGCTACGGGACTTTCACGTGGACAATCTGATGCGCCTTGCGGCAAACACACCGCTTCACAGAGTCGGTCTACTGGATTTTCAGGACGCATTGATCGGGCCGATGGCCTACGATCTGATGTCACTCCTCGAGGACGCGCGCCGGGATCTTCCGCCAGCAATGACCGAACAAATGCAACAGCGGTATTTCCAGGCGATGCCTTTTCTAGAGATGGGAAACTTCCAGCTCTGGTACCGAATACTTGCTGCACAGCGACACTGTAAGGTTGCCGGCATCTTCAGTCGGCTCGCTCTTCGGGATGACAAGCCAAACTACCTTGCCCATATTCCCCGTGTACTGAGTCTACTGCAGAAACATCTTGATGAGCCGTTGCTTCGGCCTCTTGCAGACTGGTTGCGAACTCACGGCATTGCCGGCGATCCCCCGGAGATTCCAATAGACTATCGATCTATTCGCCGTACACTCAATCTTAGTGACGGTGCCATTGACTAACATTTACCTCCCCGTTTAAGGAAACAACATGGAAACCATCGCCTGGGATGATTTTGAGCGGATCGACCTTCGGGTTGGCACTATTGTGTCTGCAGAAGTCTTTCAGGAAGCACGCCGGCCCGCCTATATCCTTCATGTAGATTTTGGCCCTGAAATCGGGGTGCGCAAATCCAGCGCACAGATCACCGATCTTTATGAACCCGAGAGCCTCGTGGGAATTCAGGTGATGGCGGTGGTAAATTTTCCACCGAAACAGATCGGACCAGTACGT
>DPVA01000142.1:0-211 GCA_003529705.1 Gammaproteobacteria bacterium
TCATTGGTCGTCGTGCCAACCGTACACCAGTTAGTATTACTGATGGGGAAAGAGGGTAAATCACCGGAACTTGAGTCGATGGACGTTATCGCTCCAAGGAAGAGTCCCACGACTTTGGCTAATGTTCTTAGCATAAAGTCGGACTTTAACTTACCACTGACACTCTTCGCCCATCAGATTGCTGAGTTCTGAGGAACTGACACCGCTACCA
>DPVA01000142.1:481-9079 GCA_003529705.1 Gammaproteobacteria bacterium
CGGCACTCCTCGCCCATCAGATTACTGAGCTCTGAGGAACTGACACCGCTACCAAGATCAATCTCGATCGAGAATTCATACGCACCGATTTCCTGTAACTCCTTCAGCATCAGCGCTGTCTGATTGCGAAGCAGTTCAATATGGCGTGCGGATGCAGCACATTCCATGATTAGATCTCCGGGCATATGGATCTGTATCAGGCATCTGTCCTGGTCATCGCCCTTGACCACGCTCTTTCCGGTGAACCCGGGAATCATGGGATGGGTATAGGTGTATGTGCTTGGGGCGCACGAAACCAGGTTCTCGATGTAACGCAAGGTGTCGCTGATAAACTTCTCAGGATCCAGTGTCGGTTGGACATCCTCGGAAGTATCTTGAACTACATCAGGTTCGGCGGCTTCAATTTCTTTAAAAGACGCGATAAACCATCGGGCATTTCTTCTGACAACCTGATAACGGGCACGTTCGTCCGGATCGTCTTCCAGAGACGAGTCGGACGCACTTGGTTCGTCCTTGAAGAAACCAAGGTCAATAAACACACCGGGGTCAATGTCTGCACTTGGGGATGGAATCGCTGGAGGGACTCCACCCAAGCCCCGACCATGATTCCTGCGCAGAAAATCAGCGTCGTGACCCGGTTCACCGCTGAGCCAGAAGTGCGACAGGCCCGCCTCGCTGGCGAGCGCGATGAAGTTCGAATCTATGTCGTTGCCATAGGCGGAGCGTGCATAGTTCACATAATCACTTAACCAGATGCCGATCTGGTTGATATCCAATTCCACATCGACAGACTCAAAGTCATCGATCAGCCAGGTCTTGTTTGGCCTGCTGAGCATATAGCGGCCGCCACTAGCGGTCGACGGCGTGGATTGCGTATCTGTATTGAGCCCTCTCTGGAAGTGAACAATGATCTCCGCGCGATCTTCTTTCTGAGTGACTTTTAAAAAGCGATAAGGAAATCCGCTGTTGTCCTCGAGGAACAGCAGGTCAAGATCGGAATTTTTGGTCTTTTTCCAGAAGCGCACCTGCTGTCGTTGCAACCGTTTGTGTTCCATCGACCCAAGGTCAAGGTCTGGTGTTGATGCGGCAATAGCTACATCAAGGTACAGGCGCAGGGCCGGTTCTACCAAGAACGAGGATCGATGCAGCATCTTGCGGGCGTAGGAACTTCCCTCAAGTACCGCCCGATAGCAGAGTGTTTGATTCTTGTACTGCTCAAGCCACTTGTCGGCGCGAAGGGCTTTCTTGCACTTGTCTTCTGCTGTGTTAGTGCTTTGACCGATGGCTTCCAGCGGGTCGGCAATCATGCCGACAAGAAAGACGAGCATCAATACAACAGGGAGCCGTTTCATTGGGCGGTTTTCTGATTACCTTACTGTTCACACAAATTCATAAAGAGCGCTCAAAACCAATATGTTCCGGGGTTCGGGCAAAGTCAAGTTGATCCTAGTCGAGTTTTACCACTTCTGAATCTATGCTACATTTTCCGCGAATGCATCCCGGATGACTTGAAGCGTTTTGTCCAGGTCAGAAAATTCTGTCGGAGGGGTAAGAAATGAAGGCTCGTCGATTTTCAGTTTTATCAGCCGTCCTGATTGTCATAGCCGTCTTGTTTGCGCCGAGGGCATCCGCTCAAGACAATGTTCTTTATTTCATTCTTGATGCCTCAGGCTCCATGTGGGAGCGGGTTGAGGGTAAACCCCGGATTGTTATCGCCAAGGAGACACTTTCCAGTCTGATCGAGCAGACGCCGGCAGAGATTCGCACAGGGATAACGGCTTACGGGCATCGCCGTAAGTTTGACTGTTCGGATATCGAAGAGATTGTGCCGCTGAAAAACCTTGATCCGATGACCAAGCATCGGGTCCAGGAGCGCATCAGCACATTGAGCGCAGCCGGAAAGACTCCTATTACTGACTCGATCCGGCAGACAGTGGATCGTCTTAAAACTGAAGAAGGTCGCTCTACCATTGTTTTGATCAGCGACGGCCTTGAGAGTTGCGGCAAAGATCCTTGTGCTCTGACCTCACAACTGAAGTCTTCGGGCATCAATTTTGTGATGCACGTAGTGGGTTTTGGACTTACACAGGAACAAGAGCAAAAGCTCTCCTGTATTTCCGAGGCGGGTGAGGGCAAATTTTTCACCGCGAGCAACGCGGCAGATCTTCTTGATGCGCTTATGGTGGTCAAAGAGAGTGTAGTTGAGCAGGTAGAACTCACCCCGCTTCCGGAACCTGAGCCGGTCGTTCAAAAGGTTGAGTCTTCTTCAACCTCCATCAAGATCAAAGCAAAAGGTCCGGGGACGGTGAAGTTGGTGCCTGCACCCTGGGTGCAGGAGCCGAGGTTCTGGGCTTTAGGCGATGTTGAATCGGGTGAACTTCTCTATCAATTTAAGCGTCAAGGCGTTTCGCCACAGAAAGTCCCTGCGGGAACATATCAATTGGTCTGGCGCCAGGACCGACATCGGTCACCCTCTGTCATCACCGACCAGATCGTAAAAGTTAAATCGGGTGAGGTAGCCGAGGTTCCTGTTGCAACGGGCGTACGTCTGAACATGCCGCAATGGGTCGAGACCCCTTATTGGTGGGGACTGAAGGCGGCAGATGATGGGTCGGGGAACCGGCCTAGCGTTTGGTTCAGGGACTTGCACGCACAGGTCGTGTCCCCGGGCCGCTACCAACTGATCTGGCACCAAACCGAGCATCGTACGACCCCGGTCAACCTCGGCGCTATCGATGTCCAGATGGATCAGTTGAACGAAATTACCGTGGCAACGGGATTGCAGCTGGTCAAAGCTGACTGGGTGCCGGAGATTCGCCGAAGATGGTGGAAGTTATTGGACGCAGATGGTCAGGTGGTGCTTAAGGTCAGCAATTTCGAATTCAAGCCGCAGATCGTTCCGCCGGGAAAGTATCAACTGATTTATCGCCAGACCAAGCACGGGGCGACGGACTCACCTCTAGGGCCTGTCGTAGTAAAGGAAGGCGAGCTCGCGCAGTTCGCTGTGAATACTGGCGTGGGTTTCAGCTATGCAGATGGCACTGAGCCCCCTTATGGGATTGAGTTTTCACGCCTTAACGAAGCTGGTGAAGTAGAGGTCTCGGTTCAGTTGAAGAGAAGTTGGGGTCCGATACCTTTACGGGCCGGCACTTACAGAGTCGGTTATCAAGAGGTAAAAAATGGACCCGTCATGACCATTGTGGAGTCATTCGATCTGCCCGCAGGGGTTTTCGTTGAGATCGAGATGTAACAGACGGGCTGCACACCTTCTTTAGGCAAAAGCACGGGCGGGTTGTTGAATGCCCATCTTAATTGAGTTGAATTGGGCAGGATGACCGGCGGAATTTTCCAAACCCCTTCGGTGGGGGTGGCGTGACAATTCCGTCTACTGCTAATGCATTGCTCGCCATTCCTCGGGCGCTCGTAACCTTGTGCGCCCTCGCATGGGCAAATCACGCAAGTACCGACGGTCTTGGAGTTCCTCTACAGACCGTCGAAAGTCTGGATCAGAGTATTCAAGAGACGCTCCAGGGAGCGTTGGAATCTACGGAGTCTGATTATCAAGAAGCTTCAAAGACGTCTGATTCGCAGAGGGATTGGAATTATGCCGAACCCAGGGTGGCCAGCGAAGGCGTTGAGGCTGAGGAAGACCAAGAGGAATCCAACGTTGTTTCATCAGCAATCATAAAACTCAAGCCGGATATCATATTGCCAGAACGTTCCGAGTCACTACAAAGCACTCCGGAATCCGGCGCGGTTCTTCCCGCGAACAGTGGTGATCCTGAAGATATTTCCGATAGCATGAAGGAATCGGCGTCAGAGACTTCAAAGGTTACGGATCGCGGGAGTAACCGAGGGAGTAACGAGGAAGGTCAGTCGGTTGTCTGGGTGGGTCAGGCAAGGATTACCCATCATAATTATGGTGGTGCAGAAGGGCTTCATACCGTCCAAGTCAATCACACCATCTATCTCGCCGAGGTGCACCGCTTTGACATCATTGGGGAGGATGAGCGCCTGGTGGGGCAACTCGTCTCCTTGCGGGATAAGAAAGGGGGCTGGACTTCATTTCAGGATGGATGGACCAGAAGCGCCTGCGGCTGCGCTCGTGATATTACGGAGTTCACTGGATCTGCCTATGGCGGGTCCGACCAAAAGATAGTAGGTTGGATTTATCACAGCATGGTGGAAGACGATCCCCTTGGCGATATTCTCCCCAATGGAGCCTATTCAGTTAAGTGGGATGACATCTCCACCGATTCATCCTTTACCAGTACCAGGACAATCATCAAGTGCAGTGAGTCTTTTACGAAGAGTCAGTCTATCTTAGAGGGTCAGCAGGCCGTAGCCGGCCCCACCTGGTCTTTGCAAAGCTCTATGCCGATACCGATGTTGCCCAGCCATGACGGCCAGCCTATCAGTGTGGGCCGATTGCGGGAGGCCTTTCAGTACTACAAGTCGGATTATCACGATCAGCAGACTCGCCAACTCATTGATGGGAAGATGAGGGGCGTCTATACCCAGAAGATTCCGATCGCAACAAGTTGCGACTCAAAGCTTCGAGAGGAAACGCAGGAATGGTTTGTACAGCCTGCAATCGAAGTTGAGCCCAAACTGGCCGAGACACCATATAGATGGCGACCGAAACGTGGTGACGAGAATAATACGCTTGAGTTTACAGTTACTGTCAGTGATCTCCCAGGTGTTGAAGGTAAGTTTCGTTTCACGCTTTTCGATGTCACCCGTGAGAAAGGCTGGGCCGTAAATGCGGGAGACAGGGAAGACGATGCACTTGACCTTCGTTTCGTAGAGGATGACGAGAACTTTCTGGCACCGAAGGAAAGCGACGATGGCTGGGTGCTTGAAGCTAACCGTACACTGGAAGAAGCCACTATCCGGATCGAAGCGGATGACTATGGCGCCTGGGGCAGGCTCAGGTGCGAGGTTAATACCGGAGGCTGGTGGTTTCCCTGTGTCTCCATGGCGGGCAAGCGCTATATTACGATTCCCTATGACGAGGATCAAAACAAGATCGCCGATTTCTGGGAGGAGCAAAAGGGTATCTCTGGTGATGCCACGGCCGACGCTGACAAGACTCCTGAGGGCCGTGAATCAGGAGATGGATTCTCAAACTATGAGGAATATCGAGGTTTTCAGATTCAGGGGCTGTGGCGGGACACCGAGCCCACCGAAAAGGATCTGTTTGTTCATAATGCGTCGAACCGGGAAGAGATCACTTCGAGTGTTCGCGAGTTCGAAACCAAGTCTAGTCTTACCGTGCACGAGATCAATGAAGATGAGCTGGATAGGGCTAGTCGGATTGTTAATTTTAATAGGGGAATCAATCAGGCGGTAAGTCGAGACCAGAAAGGCCAGGCTGGTGTAATCGTGGTTGTACAAGAGTTGGATGATATCTGCGGAAAGGCAGCATCCGATCCAAGTATTGAAGAGTCGCTGTCTTGGTCCCCTATTGGCGGCCCAAATGTTACCCAGTTGGTTTTGGTCGACCCCAGCTGTCTATACGGCACCACTACTGTTCACGAATTGGGCCATGCTGTGAATCTTTGGCATCCAGGAGGACGATACCTGGTCGGGGATTGCGAAGATAGTTTACCCGCAGGCATGGATACTCCTTACTCTGGACCGTTAAACAACTACATGCGCTATAGGAATGCGGAGAAGTATATCGGGCCGGACAACAAGTGTTACAAATATCCTAAGCATCTCGAAGAGCGACGGTCAGCATTTGTAACCGACCCAACCGGGACCGGGATGAATGCCGGGCCAGAAAGATGGGAGTACAACACGCTGGACGGCAAGAATTATCCTTACCCGGTATCCGGGGACGCAACCTGCTCAGGTACGCTTATCGATAAGAGTCCGAGTCTTAACCAGGATGCTAAAACATACCCAACTGGGTGCTGATTATGACTAGGACCCTCATTAAGGCGGCCTGGTTTTGGTGTCTGTTGCTCACGAGCGGATTCTCATTGGCAGAGCAACTTCGACTCACGGTGTATCCTGGTCAAGCGCCCGGATCGTCATTGGTTATGCTGAGTCTGAGCGCTGGCGAGAGTGACACTGTTATCGACCCCATATGGTTCGATACCACAAGACTGTTCGAGATAAGTAACTCCTCTGACTCCGAACTAATCAAGTTCGTGACCCCAAAGGCACCGTGGACTTTCGACTTCGGTGGTATCAAAGGTGTTAGACAGCTGTTTGCGGTGAAGCCCGCATTAACAACTGGAGTTGAGATTGTTGCTGAGTTAACAGTCAGGGAGCAACGAATCGTATCTAATCGCGCCAAGGTAGCTCGTTTGCAGGATGACTTTCGTGATTCGGCACGTGTCGCAATTTTACTTGACGACGCGCAAACCTTGTTGACTATCGGTGGGCGATTGATTCAGACACAACCGGATCAGACCCATGGGTACCGTTACCGCGGGTTCGCTCTGGAGATGCTCGGTCGATATCCAGAGGCGGAAGAGGATATTCTCAAAGCCAGAACGATTTTTTTTGAAAATAACCCTCCGGCCGATGCTGATGGCAGAATGATCCCTAACTGGGAACCGCCCGAGATTCTGGATCGTGCCTTACGACGGATTCGCTTGGCCGAGCAAGGATCATCCGGGGGGACAGATTAGGTGTTGACTCAAAGGGATCTCCTGAGCGGACAAACGATTAGCCGGTTGGTCCGTTTTAATGAGAACTGGGACGACAGATCAAACGATTAAAGAGTTTTGCCAGCTTGATCCCTACCGTGAAGACTGTCCACTATCCGTTAGGGAGTTGCCAGGTTACTGGATCTTTCAGGCCCGGCCGATCAAACCGAAACGCAGAAATATCGGCGGAAGCAGTCCCACCAACCAAAAGTTCACCAACAGTCTTGCCGATGACTGACGCAAATTTGAAGGCGTGCGCAGCGCCAACGATACAGACACAGTTTGGATGACCGGGTATACGGTCAAGGACAAAGTCATCGTCGGGCGTATGCGTGAGTAAACAGGTTTTTGAATACAGTTTTCGCCCAACCGCACGAGGAATATGGTCCCGCAGGAATTTCATTACTTGCGCCTCGTTTTCTGCATCTGCTTTGAAACTGCGATGATCTGGATCGATTGGGTGAAAGCGGTCTTTAGCAATTTTGGTCCCGGGCGCGCCGTAGACAGGGAAGCCATAGAAATTATCGCGAATCATCCAAATCCAGACCGGAAAACGATCTGGCATGAAATCACTTAAATTCTCGTTTGCAACATAGGTAACCTGTTCATGGGTAACCAGCAGGGGAATCTCCACATCAAAATGTGATAGCAACTTGTTGGTCCACGGGCCGCCCGCAATCACAAGCTTTTCAGCATGAAAGATCATACCTCCCGCGCTGATCATGTAGCCATCATTAATTTGATCAATTCGGTCCACCGGCATGTTGTCGATCAACGCAGCCCCATATTCAAGGGCTAATCTTTGATGCATCCGGTTAGCCTCATTAGCGGCAACCAGACCACCATCTGGTTGATAGATTGCGCGGACGTTATCGTCGAAACGAAATTCCGGAAAACGTCGATGTATCTCATCGGCGTCCAGAGCGTCGAAAGGCACGTCGCAAGCGGTCAGGCTTTCTAGATATGCAGTCTCATCCAGAGTGGTGTTCGGCGGCCAAAAATTCAACTCACCGGTTTTAAGTACCACTTGCTCGCCTCCTTCTGATTCGGTCTCTGCCCATGCCTGATAGGCCTGCTGAGCGAAACGGATATAAGACGGAGTGTGGTACGTCAGACGAATGATCCGAGAGTGGTCTTGAGACTCCCCGCGGACATGACCCAATTCAAACTGCTCGATACCGAGCACGTCTTCGCCGGTGGTTCTGGAAAGCCAGTAACAGGCTGCACTTCCAAGACCGCCGAGTCCAAGTACAGCGTATCGGTAGGAATCTTTGATCGTCTTCGATCTCATTAGTCGCAAAGGAGGAGTGCGACGTGATTATATGTACATCGTAGGGCAATTGGGCTTGCCTTAAAGCAAACCCCACGGTTGATGAATGGGCGGGCTGATCTTACTCGCGCAACCCGAATGTCCATCCATTATTTACTCCAACTGTTGGGGTAGGGGTCTGCCAAGGAGGCAAAAGTCTCTAGGAGAAGAGGGCCAGCAACAACCGGAGTGAAGCGATTCATAGCAGCTCGTTTTTTCTTAGACACTATTTAAGCCACCCAACGAAATCATTTTGACCCACCCCTAACTTCTTTATCAGAAGTTAATCGTCACAGCCTCCCCTCCTGATTTACTGTTGATCGCTTATGGTTGACAATTTTGATGTTGGGGTGTAAAAGTTTCCTAAGATAAAAGTATCAAAGAGACGGTATGACCAGAGGACCAGTTAATCCGAGTATCAACGAGGTCCTGAAACTTGCCGCAGAATTCGGGATGGAGCTTTCGGCACATGAGGCGCAGGTTTACTGCGCCGGTATGGCGGGGGTTCTCAAGTCCTACCGTCGCATCGAAGAGTTGCC
This sequence comes from Gammaproteobacteria bacterium, assembly GCA_003529705.1. Lineage (GTDB taxonomy): Bacteria > Pseudomonadota > Gammaproteobacteria > Arenicellales > UBA868 > UBA868. Next base: position 8,992 of record DPVA01000142.1, read on the forward strand.
GGAACTGCGACCCGAGGTCAAATACCCGCGCACGCCCGGATACCGTCCGGCACCTGAGGATAATCCCTACAACGCCTGGTACTGGCGC
>DPVA01000235.1:0-835 GCA_003529705.1 Gammaproteobacteria bacterium
CGTTTCAATAGAAATGATCGAAGCGGTAGGACATGAATTTCTGGGTGATTTTTTCGCCAGGATTTCGTCGCTGCTGCATCGTGATGGTATTGCCTTGATCCAGGCAATCACGATGCCTGACCAGCGTTATGAGCGGTATCTGAAAGGCTGTGACTTCATCCAGCGCTACATCTTTCCCGGTAGTTGTGTTCCGTCACTGGGCGCCATGAACCGCGCCTTGTCTGGCCGGACGGACTGTAAAATGGTGCACCTTGAAGATATCGGGCCGCATTACGCCAAGACTCTGCGGCTGTGGCACGACCGCTTCAATGCTCGTCGTGCTGATATCTTAGCCCTGGGGTACCCGGAGCGATTTATTCGGCTGTGGCAGTACTATTTCTCCTATTGTGAGGCCGGCTTCGCCGAGCGTTACCTCTCAGATGTTCAGATGGTGCTGGCGCGACCCGACTGGCGGGGCAGTGTCTCCTGTAAGGGGTTGCCGCAATGGTGACGGTTCGTGCCCATCAATGGGTCAACTTCGCGGCGTTCCAGATCGCCTGGTTCATCGCAGTATGGGGCGCCTCTGCTGGAATGCCGTGGCTCGGCCCTTTTGCGGTGCTTGGCTGGGTCAGCGCCTATGCATTCTGGCAAGCAGCCGCCCGCGCCGACCTTACGCTGCTGGTGGGTGCGGGGTTGCTCGGTGGGATCATTGACTCTTTACTGGTGGTTTTGGACGTTATTGTTTTCCCGGAGTCTGCGGGGTCAGGATTTCCGACTACGGTTTGGATGGTGGCACTTTGGGTCAACTTCGCGGCGGCCCTCAGGCACAGCGTGGGCTGGCTTTGCGGGCGCTTTT
>DPVA01000235.1:1141-1471 GCA_003529705.1 Gammaproteobacteria bacterium
TGGGCTGGCTTTGCGGGCGCTTTTGGATCGGCACCGTGTTCGGTGCTATTGGAGGTCCTTTGGCATATCTTGCAGGGGAAAAACTCGGTGCAATAGACATCCAGATGGTATTCGGTGTGGTGATAGCCTGGTTTGTGGCGATGCCGTGTTTGCTCCTGCTTGAGATGTGGACTCGACCGCAGTGTCCGGCACGCCCGATTGAGGCTTTACGTTCGCTAGCGTCGAGGGAACGACCATGACCGCATTTTTTGCTCGACCGGCACTCTCAGTTGTGGAGCGGGGGTGGGTTCCGGACCCGTTGGTACGCCAGGGTATTCGGTCACTCTGTCG
>DPVA01000235.1:1795-2711 GCA_003529705.1 Gammaproteobacteria bacterium
CAGCGAATGCGCGAGATCCAAGTTCCGGAAGCGCGGCGCGCTCAGCATCTGGACGAATTTGTCCGCAGTATGGATGCGGCACCGGTCGCCCCGCTCGTTCACAAGGCAAACGAGCAGCATTATGAGGTGCCCGCAGATTTCTTTCAGCAGGTGCTGGGCGCCCAACTTAAATACAGTTCAGCCTACTGGGCCGGGGTCGATTCGCTCGACGCGGCTGAGACGCAGGCGCTTGTCCTGAGTGCTGCGCATGCCGACCTCCATGATGGTCAGCACATTTTGGAACTGGGTTGCGGCTGGGGCTCACTTACGTTGTGGATGGCACGAACCTATCCCAAGGCTCGTATTACCGCTGTTTCGAACTCCCATTCGCAGAGATTATTTATTGAACGGCAGGCCGCTGAAGCGGGCCTTGATAACCTGCAGGTCATCACCGCGGATATCAACCATTTCTCGATAGACGGGTGTTTTGACCGTGTTGTATCGGTCGAGATGTTCGAGCATTTGCGCAATTACGCCCGCATCTTTGAGCGGGTTGCAAAGTGGCTGAAACCAGACGGCCGGTTTTTCATGCACATCTTTTGCCACCACAGCACGCCGTACCTATTTGAGGACCGAGACCAGACTGATTGGATGAGTCGCTATTTTTTCTCCGGAGGCATGATGCCGAGTGTTGATCTTCCCCTGCATTTTTCAGGATCATTGCACTGTGCCGAGCGTTGGAACTGGAGTGGAGTGGAATACCAGAAAACTGCAGAAGCCTGGCTTGAAAACCTCGATCGCAAAAAAGCACGGGTACGGAGAATCTTTGAAAAAACCTACGGCCCTCGGCAGGCGCAAGTCTGGATCAACCGCTGGCGCGTTTTTTTCATGGCCTGTGCGGAACTCTTCGGAACCCGTGATGGACAGGAGTGGCAGG
>DPVA01000235.1:3042-3228 GCA_003529705.1 Gammaproteobacteria bacterium
CTGCCACTACTTGTTTGATCGGCGTTGATGTATTGGTGTGCGAACCCTTACCGTCAGCGCACATGGGTGTGCTTTCGGCCAATCGTTGCGCTGTCAGTAATGTTGTGGTCGGTCGGATTGATGGCGTTTGAGCCTTTAAAGCCAGTTGCCTACGTGGACCTTGAACGTTTTATGGGTGACTGGTAT
>DPVA01000235.1:3535-5159 GCA_003529705.1 Gammaproteobacteria bacterium
TTTTATGGGTGACTGGTATGTGATCGCTTCCACGCCGACGTTCCTCGATCGGGAAAGTTTCAACGCTATCGAGCGCTATGAGCTTATAGAAGACGATACCGTTAGCACCACGTTTACGTTTCGCAAAGGCGGTTTCGATGGTCCTCAGCGCACTTACCGGCCGAAGGGTTTCATACGGCCAGACGGTTCCAACGCGGTTTGGGGCATGCAGTTTATCTGGCCGATTAAGGCCGACTACCAGATCGTATATCTCGATGAAGCCTACAGTCGTGTCATCGTGGCACGTGAAAAGCGTGACCTCGTCTGGCTGATGGCAAGAGAACCGCACATCCCCGACGCGGAGTATGAAGCGTTGGTGGCCCGTATTGTTGCACTTGGGTATGACGCTGAAACTCTGCGACTGACTCCGCAGCACTGGGACTGATTACGCAAAAGTCGGTGCAGCATGGCTGCACAGTTTCGTATCCTGTTTGAACCCGCATCCGCCCATGACTAATCAGGCACAGCATCAGCGCCGAGGCCTTTTCCTTATTTTGCCCGGCCAGTGTTTCCCGATGCGGTTTGTTAAACCTTGGCGTCACTGGGACTTTCTGCTGTCGGAGTGGGCACCAAATCTCCTGGATGACCAGCACCATCAACTGAAACTGGTCATGATGATCCAGTCGCTGCGCTCGTATGCGAAAGAGTTGCGCACCGCGGGTGCAAAGGTGATCTACCACTCCCTTAACAACGAGTGCTCCGGGGATTTTCCTGGCCAGCTTGAACGAGCGGTTCTCGAGGGCTCTTTTTCCGAACTGGCCTACTTTGAGATCGAGGATGGGTTCTGCGTCAACGCGATCGCCGATTTAGCGAAGAGCTTAGGCCTCAATTGCAACGTGGTCCCCAGCCCGATGTTTCTTTGCAGCCGCGAGGTTTTCGCCGACTACCTTAAAAATGAGCCTCGGCCGCGTATGGCAAGTTTCTATAAAATGCAAAGAAAGGATCTCAATCTGCTGCTGACGAGCGACGGAAAACCGCTGGGCGGCAAATGGAGTTTGGATGCCGAGAACCGGAAACCCCTTCCGAAGACGCTTATTCCGCCTGCGCCCGGTTTTCCCCAGCCTGGAAAAAATACCCGTGAGGTGATGGCGCTTGTGAAGTCGCGTTTTGCAGCAGCGCCGGGCGATGCAGACCTCTTTTGCTATCCTGCGACCCGGTATCAGGCAGAGCGGTGGCTGACGCGTTTCATCGATGAGAGGCTTGCTTCATTTGGAGACTATGAGGATGCCCTGACCACTCGCTCCGATACGGTCTACCACTCGCTGATTTCGCCTCTGTTGAATCTCGGCCTGTTGACGCCGGCAGATGTGATCCGAAGGGTGATGCGGGCCCACCATCGCAGTCCGGTTCCCCTGAATTCCTTGGAGGGATTCGTCCGGCAGGTGATCGGATGGCGTGAGTTTATCCGGGGGGTCTACCATCATTTTGGCGTCGAGCAATCCTCCGCTAACTTTTTCGGTCACCGTTCAGAACTGACCGACCACTGGTACGATGGCAGTACCGGCATCACGCCGCTGGATCATGTGATCCGGAAGACGCAGCGATGGGGATGGGCGCACCATATCGAGCGGCTGATGGTTGTGGC
>DPVA01000235.1:5481-5642 GCA_003529705.1 Gammaproteobacteria bacterium
AACCTGATGAACCTGTGCCGTGTCCATCCACATTCCGCATATCGCTGGTTCATGGAAATGTATATCGATTCCGCACACTGGGTGATGGGTCCGAACGTGTTCGGGATGGGCTTGTTCAGTGATGGTGGAATCTTCGCCACCAAGCCCTATATCTGCGGTTC
>DPVA01000235.1:5968-7478 GCA_003529705.1 Gammaproteobacteria bacterium
AGCTATCTGCTGAAGATGGGGGACTTCAGCCGGGGCGACTGGTGCGATACGGTTGATGGTCTGTATTGGCGTTTTGTCCAGGATCATGCCCATGTATTGGCGCGCAATCACCGAACCGCGATGATGCCCCGCAATCTGGCCCGTCTTTCCAGCGCGCGGCGCGAGAAAATTTTTCCTGCAGCCGAGGCTTTTCTCGCGGAGAAGACCCTTCCGCCAGTGTCCTGAACCGGAGTATCGCGGCTTCACGTGTTGTTCATATTTACACGACGGGCCGATCACATGCTCGCGCGTAGACTCCTTCTAGGTTCCGAATCTGGAGAAACTGAATTGGATATTCTTTTTTTGGCGGTAGGAATAGTGTGCGCTGGTACTTTCCTCTATACCTTTCTCACCCTGGAAGCGCATTCGAAACAGCCAGCACGCGTTTTAGCTCGCATTGACCGTGACCGATAACCCTGAACTACGTTGATAGGTCTAAGGTGGTCGTCAGGGTCTCCGGTCGATCGGGTAGACTATTGTTATCGTTTTGATCAGCCCTCAAGAGAGCCGTCTCATGACTTTTCGTATCGTTCTCGTTAGCGCGCTTGCCTTTTTCACCGGCATCGCGCTTGCACAAAGCGTCCCGCAAACTGTGCAGGAAAAAGCTGCGGAACTCATTCCCGACCGCCTCCCGGACTTAGTCGCGGCGACGCCCGTGGCGGGCTTATATGAGGTTATCTTTGGCACTCAGGTCGTTTATCTTTTTGAAGATGGTCAGCACCTGTTGAGCGGTGACCTTATTGATCTCGACGCGGGAACAAATTTGACCGAAAATTCGAGGAAAGCAGGCCGTAAGGCGGTGATCGACGGTTTGGACGAGGCGGGTATGGTGATTTTCTCTCCGTCCGAAATCATTAGTTCCGTAACGGTGTTTACGGATACCGAGTGCGGATACTGTGTACACCTGCACAACGAAATAGACCTATTGTTGGCGGCAGGAGTCGAAGTGCGTTACCTCGGCTATCCGCGTGCGGGAGTGCAATCATCTTCTTTCGATACGCTGGTCTCGGTGTGGTGTTCGGACGACCCTCAGCAGGCACTGACCGACGCAAAATCAGGCAAAGCCATAGCATCGCGAAGTTGTAAAACCGATATCGAAAGACACATGGAAGCGGCCGGAGGGGTCGGGGTCCGCGGCACGCCAACCATTGTGCTGCAGGACGGTAAGACCATTCCCGGTTACGTCCCGGCTGGGGAACTTATTCCCATGGCCCACGCGGCAGCTTCTGCCATTAACTGATCCTTTGGCGTGAGGTACCGCTCAATGTTGCGGTGGGCGTTGATCTTCTTGCTGACTGCGGTGTTTTCGGCAGGGATCGCTGCGGCGGACAAGGGTGCGCCGCTGCTGTCGCCCGTACCCGCAGAACATGCCTCGCCACCCGAGCTTGCTCTAAGCAATCTCATCGGCGAGCAGCGGACGCTCTATGATTTTGCCGGCAGAGTGCTGCTGGTCAACTTCTGGGCAACCTGG
>DPVA01000235.1:7781-8628 GCA_003529705.1 Gammaproteobacteria bacterium
GGTCAACTTCTGGGCAACCTGGTGCCCGCCCTGCGTTAAGGAACTGTCTTCGATGCAGATGCTCCGCAATCGCCTTGCTGATCAACCTTTTGAGGTGATTGCGGTCAACGTGGGGGAAGATGCACAACAGGTGAAAAAATTTCTCAATCGCCTCGATGCGGGGTTGCACTACCCAATACTGCTGGATGAAAACATGGTCGTGACCAAGAAATGGAAAGTACGGGCATTGCCCACGACGTACGTCATCGATGCGCAGGGTCAGGCGCGGTATATCGCCACCGGAGAGCGCGATTTTGACGCTCCCGAATTGGTCTCCATGATCAGGGCGCTTTTCCGTTCAGAGTTATCGGATGGCTAAGGCGGATTCGGTGTCCCGTGGCCAGACCCTCATGGGAATCTTGACGTAAAGGCCCGCTGGAGTCCTCGCATGAAGTCACTGCGTTTCATGGCACCGCTGCTGATCTTTGTCGTGGTCGGTGTTTTTCTCGCGGTAGGGCTGAAACTCGATCCGCGAGAGGTCCCCTCTCCCTTGATCAACAAGCCCGCCCCCCAGTTTGAACTGCCGCGTCTTCTGCAGATGGAGGGGGTGGTCGGTACTGATGACCTGCACGGAGAAGTGTGGCTTTTGAACGTCTGGGCATCGTGGTGCAGCGCCTGTCGTGTAGAGCATCCGCTCCTGAACAATCTTGCCGGAAGGAAGATCGTTAGGATGGTGGGACTCAATTATAAGGATGCCCCCTCTGATGCCCGAACGTGGTTGCGCGAATTTGGAAACCCCTATGACATGATTGCTGTAGACCGTGAAGGGGAAGCCGGCATCAATTGGGGTGTTTACGGTGTACCCGAA
>DPVA01000030.1 GCA_003529705.1 Gammaproteobacteria bacterium
CAGTATTGGCCTGTCGCGTGAGGAGGTCTACATTGCCAACGTCCTTAAGTGCCGTCCGCCAAACAATCGTGATCCCTTCGGACGTGAAGTCCGGGAGTGCAGCCCCTTTCTGCACCGACAGATCTCGTTGGTCCAGCCGGAGATTATTGTGGCCCTGGGGCGTTTTGCTGCCCAAGCGCTTCTAGAGACAGATCAGAGTCTCGGTCAGTTGCGTGGACACCGCCATCAATACAAGGTCAAGCAACTCCCCCTTGTTGTCACTTACCACCCAGCGTACCTGTTACGTTCGCCTTCGGCGAAAGGCAAGAGTTGGGAGGATTTGACCCTAGCGCAATCGTTATTGGGTTAGCCGGACGGTATGGACGCGCAAACGACTGCGTGCGATATCTACCCAATGCGGGTTGATGATCTGAAAGAGGTGGCCGCCCTGGAACAGGCCACCTCGCCGGCGCCCTGGAGTCCAGGCATATTTCTTGACTGTCTTCGGGCCGGCCATGATTGCTGGGTATTACGTGCCGATCGTGTGGTAGGCTTTGCTATCGCCTCGCTTGGGGCAGGTGAGGTGCATTTGCTCAACCTTGTGGTGACACCAAGCAAGCAGGGCCTTGGATTTGGCGGGCGACTATTGCGCAAGGTCATCGGGATGGCGAGGACTAACGGGGCCGAACGGATCTTTCTCGAGGTACGACCCAGCAATATTCGGGCTCAAGCGATTTACCAAAGGGCGGGTTTTAAACTACTTAGTCGGAGACCCAAATATTACGGTCAGCCGCAACAGGAAGACGCACTGGTCTACACTCTGGTGATCTGAAGGTGTACCTTGGCAATCACTCACCGGTTGACCGAGTCACCGGGTAGAATCTCCCGCACAAACTAGCGTTAAAACATAAAGAATAGAGTGGATAGGCGGATGACGCTTCTTGGGAACAGGCGGCATTTAAGAGTGAATGTGCCGCGACGATTGCGGGACCGGATTTCAGTGCCAAACAGTGATATTTCGCGCTGGTTCGGGACACCTCTAGGTGTTGAACTGGTTAGAGAAACACGAGGCTCAGTTTCCCGACTGGTCCCGCCCGGTTATTATCGGACGGGAGTTCAGGTTGGGCATTGCAGGGACAGTTTTCTACAAAAGGTGGAACACGCGTACCACGGAGTACCGCCGCAGGACTCTTGTCAAGAAGAAAAAGAAAAACAACAGCTTCAGTGCCTGGCAGAACAGTTACCCTTTGGGGCGCGATCGATTGATCTTCTCGTGCTTCCTTTTGTCCTCGAGTTCTCTGCTGACCCGCATGCTGTGTTGAGAGAAGCGAACGGTGTACTGTCTCCAGAGGGTTGCCTGGTTGTCTGCGGATTCAATCGTTGGGGGTTGTGGGGCCTTCGTCGTGCAATTTCCTTTCGACCACGTCGGACCCCTTGGGCAGGAAATTTCTTGTCACTAAACCAGATTCAAGATTGGACCCGACTGTTGGGCCTGGAGGTAGTGGCGGCGGCATCGATGTTCTATCGACCCCCAATCGGGAGTGCGCGCCTACTGAATCGGGTTTCGTTTCTCGAAGCGGCGGGAGACCGGTGGTGGTCCCTGCTGTCCGGCGCCTATGTTGTGGTGGTAAAAAAACGCGCATTTGCTCAATCGACAAGACTCGAACCAGTTCGTGCTTCGCGACAGCACTGCCCGAAACCTTTCGCCTCCGCACTGCCAAGACAGGTTGCGACCCGGAAGCTTCGGGTCGTGGGCAGATGACTGCTATCACAAAGACTTTGACTGTCTTTACCGATGGAGCCTGCCGCGGGAATCCGGGGCCGGGTGGCTGGGGCGTTTTATTGATCGAAGGGACGGATCAGACTGAGTTATTTGGTTCTGAAATGCACACGACCAATAATCGCATGGAACTTATCGCGGCGATCCGCGGGTTGGAAGCCACTGAGCCGGCGCACGCGGTATCAGTCTATACAGATTCTCAATACGTGCGGAATGGAGTAACACAATGGATCGAGAAGTGGAAGGCGAATGGATGGAAGACGGCCGGACGGAAACCCGTCAAAAATCAGGATCTCTGGAAACAGTTAGACCTTGCCGCAAATAAAAGATCCGTCGAATGGTATTGGGTACGGGGTCATAGCGGGAATCTAGGGAATGAAAGCGCCGACGCGCTGGCTAACCGGGCGATTGACTTGATGCTGGAACAGGACACCGAGGAGGGAGGAATCAACTAGTGAATCTGATCGTGCTGGATACGGAAACAACAGGCCTGAACGCGTTGGACGGTCATCGTGTGATTGAAATCGGCTGCGTTATGCTTGTGAACCGCAGACATACGGAACGACGCTTCCATAGTTATCTGAACCCCGGACGCTCGATCGATCCTGAGGCGCAGGAGGTGCATGGCATCACTGAGCAGTTTCTAGAGGATAAGCCCGCATTTCGCGAGGTGGTGGGTCAGTTTCTTGAGTTCGTGAGAGGATCAGAACTGGTCATCCATAACGCGCCGTTCGATCTTGGGTTTCTCAATCAGGAGCTGGAACTCGCGGGAAGTTCAACCCGATTGGAGGATATTTGCGAAGTGACGGACTCGTTGGACGTTGCGCGGCAAATGCATCCAGGGCAACGCAACAGCTTAGATGCTCTTTGCCGCCGGTATGGAGTAGATAATAGTGGGCGGGATCTTCATGGCGCGCTGCTGGACGCAGAGATTCTTGCAGATGTCTATCTGGCGCTTACAGGTGGTCAGACCACATTGACGCTCGAAGGCGTGTCTGTCGGAGAGGATCCAACAGAAACCCTGGAAACGGGCTTTCGAGGCGATGCCGCGTTCCCTGTGATCTCTGCCGACGAAGCAGAGATTACGGAGCATCGTCGTTGGCTGGAGTTATTGGGTCCCGATACCCCCTGGCGGGCTATTGATGAAGCAAAAGATCTGCCCGGAGGCTGACCTGGACGCGTCTCGTGCTCCAGGCCGCGTACCGGCTAAGGCGCTTGGCAGTCAATTTTTAAAATACGATTCAGTCGAGGTGACTGAGGTTCAAACAGGAGTTTGAGATGAGTGACCACACTATCTATAGCGTCAACCCTGAATTTTCGGTCAATGCTCATATAGACCGAGAGGGGTATGACGAGATGTACCGGCGCTCGGTTTCCGATCCGGATGGTTTTTGGGCCGATCAGGCAGAAACGTTCGTTGATTGGTTCTCGCCCTGGCACACGGTGAGTCGGTGGAATTACCACACGGGTGAGATCACCTGGTTTGATGGTGCGACCCTGAATGTAGCCTATAACTGCATCGATCGACATCTTAAATCCAGAGGCGAGCAGACCGCGATCATCTGGGAAGGCGATGACCCCTCCCTCGACACAAAACTTACGTTTAGAGAGTTGCACGAAGCGGTCTGCCGATTCTCTAATGTTCTCAAGGATCGGGGTGTTGGTAAAGGGGATCGCGTCTCGATCTACATGCCGATGATTCCAGAGGCGGCGATCGCGATGCTTTCGTGTGCCCGAATTGGTGCAGTGCACTCTGTCGTCTTCGGAGGGTTTTCACCTGAAGCATTGCGGGACCGGATTCTGGACTCGGACTGTCGCGTGGTCATCACGGCCGATGAGGGCCCCCGGGGAGGCAAACCCGTCCCATTGAAAGCGAACGTCGAAAAAGCTCTCGAGGGCTGTCCTGATGTCCATACGACCATCGTTGTTAGGCGTACTGGAAACGATGTCCCTTCAGGCGGTGAGCGCGATGTCTGGTACCACGAAGCCGTCGCAGCCGCGTCGACTGAGTGTGAGCCGGAACCGATGGGCGCTGAAGATCCGTTGTTTATTCTCTACACTTCCGGTTCGACGGGTAAGCCCAAAGGCGTCCTGCATACAACTGGTGGATACCAGTTGTATGCGGCGATGACTCATCGGTACGTGTTTGATTATCACGATGGCGATATCTATTGGTGTACCGCCGATGTAGGTTGGATCACGGGACACAGCTATATTCTTTATGGGCCGTTGGCCAACGGCGCGACCACGCTGATGTTCGAAGGAGTGCCCACTTACCCGGATGCCTCCCGTTTCTGGCAGGTGGCTGATAAGCACCAGGTCAATATCTTTTATACGGCCCCAACGGCAATACGCGCTCTTATGAGCCAGGGGAACGATCCCGTGGCGGCGACCCGCCGCTCAAGCTTAAGACTGTTGGGGACAGTGGGCGAGCCGATCAACCCAGAAGCCTGGGAATGGTATTTTCAGACGGTTGGAGAAGGACGCTGTCCAATAGTAGATACTTGGTGGCAGACCGAAACTGGAGGCATCTTAATCACGCCGCTCCCAGGCGCTACAGACCTGAAGCCCGGATCAGCTACCCTACCGTTTTTCGGAATCACCCCTGCGCTGCTCGACGCAGAAGGGAAAGAGCTGGAGGGTGCGAATTCGGGTAATCTGGTGATTACAGGTTCATGGCCCGGGCAGATGCGGACGGTTTACGGTGACCACGATCGATTTGTACAAACTTATTTTGCCGCTTACCCAGGTTTCTATATGACTGGGGATGGAGCTCGCCGGGATGAAGATGGCTATTATTGGATCACTGGCCGGGTCGATGATGTGATTAATGTTTCAGGTCACCGGATGGGAACGGCGGAGGTGGAGAGTGCGCTCGTACTGCATCCAAAGGTGGCGGAGGCAGCTGTCGTAGGCTATCCGCACGATATAAAAGGACAAGGAATCTATGCCTACGTGACCCCAATGGCAGGCACGGCACCCACGGGGGAGTTGAAAAACGAACTGGTGGCTCTGGTGCGAAAGGAAATCGGTCCGATCGCGAGTCCAGATGTGATTCAGTGGGCGCCAGGACTGCCCAAAACCCGATCGGGAAAGATTATGCGACGGATTTTAAGGAAAATTGCAGCAAATGAGCTTGAGAATCTGGGCGATACCTCAACGCTGGCGGAGCCTGCAGTGGTTGAGGAACTCATCGATAACCGGGCGGTGAAGTAATCACCAGAGTGCAGCCGCGTGGCGTGCTGCTTGCGGCCACGAGGGCCTCCGGCTAGAATCCCGGTCCCGCAGCGCAACCGCGCGTGCTCCTTGCTCCACCAGCTTTGTGGGGAGCTATAAACCGAAAGGAGAAAAAATGCGACATTATGAGGTCGTTTTTCTGGTCCATCCCGATCAGAGCGAGCAAGTCGGCGCAATGGTCGACAAATACCGGGGTCTCATCGAAGGCAACGGCGGACATGTACATCGCTTTGAAGACTGGGGTCGTCGCCATCTCGCCTACAACATCGGAAAAGTGCACAAGGCGCATTATGTTCTGATGAATATTGAGTGCGATCAGCCGACGATTGATGAGATCACAAGCATGTTCAAGTTTAGTGATGCGGTCCTCCGAAATCTGGTGATCCGTCGAGATTCGGCAGTTACTAAGGCTTCCCCGCTTGCAGAGGGCGAGTCGGGAGACGATGATTCTACGGAAGACGTTGTAACCCCTGTTCCGGATGCGCCGGCGTCATCAACTGCCTCGGAGACGCAGGGACAGGGAAATGACGGCCCTCTGACGACCCCTAGTGATGAATCTCACGATGCAGCAGAGGCGGTCAAGGTTCAGGACAGTGCTGAGGAGAAGTCAACATGAATCGGATGAACAAACGAAGGAAGTATTGCCGGTTCACTGCACTCGGAGTAGATGAGATTGACTACAAGGACCTCGATACGCTTAAGGCATATATCACAGAGACGGGGAAGATTATGCCGAGTCGCAACACGGGAACGAAGGCTCGTTATCAGCGTCAACTGGCAACCGCCGTCAAGCGGGCACGGTTTTTGGCACTGCTGCCGTACACGGACCAGCACTAGGGGTGCGCTATGGAACTGATCCTCCTTGAAAAAATCCAGAACCTTGGCGACCTCGGAGACATCGTGAATGTCAAGGCAGGGTACGGCCGTAATTACCTGATTCCTCATGGTAAAGCAATGCCGGCGAGTGCTGATGCGAAAGAAGAAGTTGAGGCTCGCCGCCGGGAGCTAGCGAAATTGGATTCAGAACGCCGCGAAGCGGCAGAGGCAAAGGTTGCGCTGTTGCCCGACCGGTTAACCGTGAAGCGACTTGTCGCAGAAGAAGGCAAACTGTTTGGCTCAGTGAGTCCCGGGGACATTGCCGAACTGCTTCAGGCGCTGGATCTTGCGGTCCAGCGGTCAGAAATCTCGATGCCGGAGGGTCCGATCAAGACCGTTGGAGAACATTCGGTGGCGATCATTTTCCACCCGGAGGTTCAATCATCGGTTCAAGTGGTTGTCGAGCCTGAGAACGTGCCCGAGTCCGCCCAGAATAGTGATTCCCCTAAGCCAATTGCTGACGAAGAGGGTGCGCTGGCGGAATAATTCCTCTCGACATGTCTAAACGCGCGGTTTCTTCGCGCCCGTCGCATTCGATTTGAGCCTACTTGCCAGTGAAGTTGGCCAGACCCTGTAATTGCACTCGGGGCTTGTCTACAATAGTTACCCTTTAAGAAGCTCCCCGATCCTGATGGCGGGAACTAACCTTTATGGCCCAGCCAACGCCCACACTCAGCGCGGTCTCCACAACACCTCGAGTTCCGCCCCAAGCGCAAGAAGCTGAACAATCAGTTCTTGGAGGCCTGCTTGTGGATTCCCGTCGCTGGGATGAAGTGGCGGAAACGGTGCGTGCCGACGACTTCTACAATAGAGCCCACCGGGAAATCTTTGCAGCAATCCATGCTTTGCACGAGGCTGGCCAAGCAGTAGATGTTGTTACAAGCTCCGAGTGGCTAAAAAATAACGGAACGCTCGAATCGGCTGGCGGACTGGCTTATCTTGGCGAGTTAGCCAACAGGACTCCCGGAACCACCAATCTCGCCGCCTACGCAAGAATTGTTAAGGAGCGATCCGTGCTGCGTTCGCTGATCGGTGCAGCAACGGATATCTCGGAGAAGGCATATCAGCCTGAGGGGCTTGATATTGCCGCATTGATCGATTTTGCGGAAAAAGCGGTATTCGAGATTTCCGATTCAGACCGGAGAACCTCTCTGGGTTTCCGTTCGATACAGGGCTTGTTGACCCAAGCAGTAGATCGGATCGAGGAGCTCTATGAATCCAAAGAAGGGATCACCGGAGTGGCGAGTGGCTTTAAGGATCTTGATGCGTTGACGTCAGGACTCCAGGAGTCGGACCTGGTGGTGATCGCGGGTCGGCCTTCGATGGGGAAGACCTCACTGGCAATGAATATTGCCGAAAACGCGGCAGTGGGAGCCAAGCTCCCAGTCGCCGTGTTCAGCATGGAAATGCCGGGACAGCAGTTGGCAATGCGCCTGCTGGCCTCACTCGGCAGGATCAATGCCCACCGTATCCGCACCGGACAACTGCATCAAGAGGATTGGCCGCGCCTGACCTCCGCGATGGGTCTATTGGACGAGGCGCCCATCTTTGTGGACGACACGCCGGCGCTGACTCCGCTGGAGCTGCGGTCCCGAATACGGCGCCTTGTGCGTGAACGTGGTGACCTTGGTATGGTTATTGTTGACTACCTACAGTTGATGCAGACAGGGGAGAATAGCGAGAATCGCGCCGTAGAGGTTGCAAACATCACTCGCGCCCTGAAGGTAATTGCGAAGGAGTCTCGGGTTCCGGTCGTGGTACTGTCCCAGCTAAACCGGGGTCTAGAACAGCGGCCGAACAAACGTCCCATCATGTCGGACCTCCGAGAATCAGGAGCGATCGAACAGGATGCTGATCTGATCCTTTTTATCTACCGTGACGAGGTCTATAACGAGGACAGCCCGGAAAAGGGTACGGCTGAAATTATTGTCGCCAAACAGCGTAACGGTCCGACCGGCACGGTTCGCTTGACGTTTTTGGGTGAGTACACTCGATTCGAGAGTTACGCTCCCGCATTTGACGATCAAGATTTCTGAATAAATCTTAATCTTTCTCGTCTGCGATGCCCAGTTTGGGTCCTAGGTTGACCTGAGGTATTGTCAACAATCGTCAGGTTACTTTTAGATTATGGCGAAGATGCGAGTTGAAACACAGTATATCTGCAGTAGCTGCAGTGCTAGCAGTTACAAGTGGGTGGGTCAATGTGGTACCTGTGGGGCCTGGAATTCACTGAGACTGGCAGCGTCCCGTACCGGAGGTATTGGCCAGATCCTGGCAAGTCAGAGCCCGCAGAATCTGGCGGAGGTTCGAGCCGAAGGGAACAAACGCTATCAGACAGGACTCACCGAACTTGATCGTGTGCTCGGGGGAGGGATCGTCCCGGGTTCCGTGGTGCTCCTAGGCGGTGAACCGGGGATCGGTAAAAGCACGCTCGCCTTACAGGCCCTTGGAATGCTTTCTTCTTCGCACTCTACCCTTTATGTGAGTGCGGAAGAGTCATTGGAACAGTTGGCCCTGCGTTATCAGCGGCTTGGACTGGCCAGCCAGGATCTCCAAGCCGTCTGTGATGGCCAGCTGGAAAATATTCTCAGCCAACTGGATACTGGAGAATACCGGGTTCTGGTGGTGGACTCGATACAGACGCTGAGCACCGAAACCTCGGGTTCAGGCCCCGGCAGCGTGGGTCAGGTGCGTGAATGCGCGGAACGCCTGGTGGCGGAGGCGAAACGGCGGGGCATCGCATTCATTTTGATTGGGCATGTCACCAAAGAGGGTGGCCTCGCAGGCCCCAAGACTCTCGAGCACCTTGTCGATACGGTGCTCTATTTTGAGGGCGACGCTACTAGTCGTTACCGGCTCGTCCGCGCTTGGAAGAATCGATTTGGGTCTGTGAATGAGGTAGGGGTTTTCGCGATGACAGCTTCCGGGCTCAAACCCGTTAAAAACCCCTCCGCAATCTTTCTGTCCGGCGCAAAATCCCTTTCTTCCGGTACGGCGGTGTTTGCGAGTCTGGATGGGTCGCGTCCTATGCTGATTGAGGTTCAGGCACTGGTAGATCAAAGTCCGCTTGGGAATCCCCGTCGTCTAAGCGTTGGGTATGAGGCGACCCGCCTGAACATGCTGTTGGCGATTCTCCATAGACATGCCGGGGTCAATCTTCTGGATCAGGACGTCTTTGTTAATATCGCCGGAGGACTACGGGTGGTCGAGACCGCAGCGGATCTTGCGGTTGCCGCGGCGTTGATCTCGAGTCTTGCGGATCGGCCAATCGCCCGACAGATGGCCTTCTTTGGCGAACTGGGATTGTCTGGTGAGGTTCGACCGGTCCCGCGGGGCGAGGAACGGGCTGCAGAGTCGGTAAAACTCGGGTTCAATCATCTCATCGCTCCCGCGGCAAATAAACTCGCATCGGGACCGGAAACTGCGGACACCACCGTAACGGCGCTGACGACCGTCGCCGAACTTCATACCCTTGTTTCGGGACCCTGATCCAGACTTTCACCGACAGACGAATTCGGCAGGATTTTTGAGATAAGCGCCTGAACCTCCCGGAAGACTCCTAGTAGTCCCGTAAGAGTTCGTTAATCCCCACCTTGCTCCGGGTTTTCTCGTCTACTTGTTTGACGATGACCGCACAATAAAGGCTATGGCTGCCATCTTTTGCAGGGAGTGAGCCCGAGACCACAACCGAGCCGGCAGGTATCCTGCCGAATGTGATCTCGCCCGATTCCCGATTTAATATCCGGGTGCTTTGGCCGATATACACCCCCATTGACAGGACGGAACCGCGCTCGATGATCACCCCCTCAACGACCTCACTACGGGCACCAATGAAACAATCATCCTCGATAATCGTCGGAGAAGCCTGCAGCGGCTCAAGTACACCCCCGATGCCGACGCCACCCGAGAGGTGCACATTCTTGCCGATTTGGGCACAGGAGCCCACTGTGGCCCACGTATCGACCATGGTGCCGTCATCAACATAGGCGCCAATGTTGACAAAGCTCGGCATCAGCACCACGCGCTGCCCAAGATATACACCATGGCGCACCATCGCAGGAGGAACTACACGATAGCCTCCTGAAGCAAAATCACCGAGTCCGAATTGATCGAATTTGCCCGGCACCTTGTCGAAATAACGCGTGTCTCCGCCATCGATTACCTGATTCTCCTGGAGTAGGAATGACAACAGGACCGCTTTTTTAACCCATTGGTGAACGATCCAATCTCCGTCAATCGGTTCGGCAACGCGGAGTGTTCCAGCGTTCAGTTGTTCCATGGTCTCAGCAACGGCCTCCTGCAGTTCCGGCGCCTCGGCGACCTCGGGATCGGATCGTTGCTCAAATGCAGATTCGATAACGTCTTTGGGGGTACTCATAAGATTCAAAGTTTGCGAACCGTTTTAACGGTCGCCTCCAGTCAGGGTAATGCGGTACAGATTTGTTCCTCTACACAGGCACGCTGGGTCGGATCGGCCAGAGGCAAGCCATCCCGATCTGTAATATAAAAAATATCCTCCGCCCGAGCACCAAAGGTGCCAACCTTAGCGTTGACGAGGTGTATTTTGCAGGAAAGCAATGCCTTTGCAACCTGTAACAGGAGCCCTGGCCTGTCTTGGGCGATCACTTCCATTACTGTTACCCCGTCTTGGGCTTCTGGATCAGAGAAACGCACGATGGTTTCTATGGGGAAATGTTTCAACGCCCGGGGCACCCGGGACTGACGGGTCGGCAATTCCCACTCGTGGGCTAAAAGGTGGGAGCGCAGGCGATCAACTACGCCATCGAACTCATAGTGTCGAGTTCCCGGGTGCTCTGCCGCCAGCACCACAAAGACCATGATGACGA
>DPVA01000019.1 GCA_003529705.1 Gammaproteobacteria bacterium
TAATGCCAAGGTCACGAGCTCGGAGACCCTTAGACCACTGGCATACATGGTCTCGAGCATCGCACGATCTCGAAGTCCCAGCGTCGTCTGCGCAGGGGCCATAAGTAACTTCTCTACACTTGCTTCGGTAATTGACTTGGGCAATGGCCGACCAAGACTCGGCGAGCGCACATCTGCCGTGGGATCATCCTGAATCATTCCTTCCCGCAGCAAGTAACGGTAAAACCGCCGCAATGTGGAAAGCCTGCGGGCGGACGATCGCGGGCTCAGTCCCTGGCGAACATTGGCAGCGAGATAACCCAACAACTCAGCCCGCCCAGCAGATTCAAGATCCACGCCCTTCTTGTCAAGCCAGATCTCAAACGCTGCGAGATCGCTGCGATAGGCGCTTAGGGTATTCCCGCTGAGGCCAGATTCCAGCCAGAGTGAATCTAGAAACTGTTCCGAAAGATCTAACCCGGTCGCATTTGAGTTCGTCATTCCAAATTGCCTTGTGTCCGCCTTTGCTCAATCTGAGCAAGGCGGTACCGAAGTCTTGCCTGCATCTTCGGCTCTCGTGAGCCGCCCAGCAATTCTTTGTAAACCTTGGCCGCATCGCCATACAGCGCGGCGGACTCCAATGCTTGTGCTGCCTGATAAAGCGCGCTCTTTCTCCAGAACGGATGCTGTTCTCCTGAAAGGCGGGCCGACTCGAGAAAGAATGCAGCTCCCCGACCATAGTCTTTAAGTCCAACCCAGGACTGTCCTGACCAGTAAAACAGTTCACGTCGATGACCGGGGGTCCGAGCTAACGGCGCGATCAACTGAAATAAGTCTAAGGCTAAACGGTGTTCTCCGATGAACTGCAGGTCAAACATAATCTGCATGGCTCTATCGATGCTGGCAGGCGACAGCCCTTCAAGGCTGGACAGCCAGTCACCAAGTTGCTGCGCGCCTAATTCAACGTTACCGCCCAATACATGAATCCTTGCTGTCCGCACCGCCCACGTATCGGGGTCAATCCCCGGCACTGGCGCCGCGATGCGCGCCTGCAGCCGTGCCGCAGAGGGCAAATCCTCCCGTCGCAGCGCTTCATCTACCAGCAGCATCAGAGACGTCTGGCTGACTGTCTCGATTTCAGCCGCTATCCCTTCATCGCCGAAAAAGACCGGTATCAGTCCCGGTACCCCTGTCTCGATCAAATGCCGAATCAACCAACTGTCGGCAGAGAGGGGCTTTCCCGTAGCCTTTTCCTGTAGAAGCAAGCTCATACCAAGCGCACGTTGGCTCAGGGCATACCCGCTTCCTTTTTTGCCGAGGTAATTCCAAACTGCCTCTAGTTCATCGAGCGATATGCCTTCTTGCGCGAGCGTCATGCGGGCAATCTCAGCATAGGTCGCTAAGAGTTCCAGTTTCGTATCAATCTTTAGGAGCTCGGGCAGTGCGGACGGTTTCTGCACCAGCGACTCCAGCGCCCCTGCGCGCGTACGAGCATGCTCGGGCGACTCTGCGATCAGTGCAATCATGGCAGAACGCAGCGCAAGAATTTCTCCAGTATCCGCCGGGACCTTTATCTTCCCGATTGCGACCAGCGCCGCCGTCGCAGACAACTCCTTAGCTTTCCAGCCCGCAAAGACTCGCCAGAGACCTGCCTCCACCGAGACTTCCTCGCTAAGCAGCGCTAACGCTTCATCCGGCCTGGCCTGGGAAAGCGCGATCAGCGCACGAAGCAGGAGCCAAGAGGGCTGGTCGGATCCGAAATCCGAGGTGAGATGCTCAGCGAGATCCGCCGCATCGTAGAATCGACCTTCATCAAAGTAGCTCAGTACGATGCGTTGTCGAAGTTGCTGAACTGCACCGGCGCGCGGAATATCTTGAGCGAGGAGTTGCTGGAATACGGCGCGCGCTCTTTCAGGATTACCGGTCCGAAGCAAAAGATCCCCTAACCGCAGGCCGAGTTCGAGCCGAAGGTCGCCTTGCGCACCGACGAATGCGGCTTGCAGTTCGTCTTGGAGTTGGTCTGTTCGCCGCTGTCGCTCTAGCAAATGCCATCGCTGTCGTTGCCGTTCGGTTGCCGCCACATTCGGACGCGGCGGCAGGACATCGAGCAGATAGAGTCCCAGTTCATCGAGGTGCTGATCCCTCAGGTTAACGAGGAGATCTTCTCCAAGCTCCAGCCGGAAGTCGACGGCGCCTGGCCGTTTTTGATCATGGCCCTCATCCGGCGGAAGCTTTAGAGTTCGCGCGTCCCCGGCAAGAGTCTCAAAGTCAAGATCAAGGACGGGCGAGAAGGACTGAGGGACAGTTCCGCCATAGGGCTGAGCAACTACCGAGAACGACTCGGGTGGTTGGTCTGCCGCGACGGGCCAGTTCCCAAGATCCCCCAACATCACGAAAGTCACTCCGACCGCAATCTTCCAATACGGGTGCTGGCGACCGTCTTTGGCGGGCACATTTCGCCTGCCCCGGTGCAACGCGGTCATTTGACTCCGCACAAAGGCTGTTACCGTATTTTCGGGGAATGAACCCCGTATCGATGCCTAACTGGCGTCCTAATTACACAGGCACCGGATTAAGTGGGACGAGCACCGGGTCAGGAGATCTTCTCTCGAATACGTGCCGACTTTCCAGTACGTCCGCGCAGGTAATAGAGCTTCGCCCGACGCACGGCGCCACGACGGCGTACCTCGATCCCAGCAACAAGCGGGCTATGGGTTTGGAATACACGCTCTACACCCTCACCATAGGAAATCTTTCTGACCGTAAACGATGAATTCAAGCCACGATTTTTTCGCGCAATAACGACACCCTCAAAAGCCTGGAGTCGCTCCCGGGAGCCTTCCTTCACCTTGACTTGGACTCGAACCGTGTCTCCGGGTGAGAAATCTGGAATATCAGTCTTAATTTGCTCGCTATCGAGCTGCTCGATAATGTTGGTCATCACGAACCCTCCTGTCCTTTCAATTGCTCTTTAAATTCATCCAGAAGAAGCTGCTCTTCTTCACTCAATCGTTTCTTCTCCAGCAAATCAGGTCGCCGCAGCCAAGTCTGTCCCAGCGCATGTCTTAGCCGCCATCGACGGATCTCATTATGATTTCCACCTAACAGCGTTTGCGGCACCTTTTTCCCTTCAAATTCCTCGGGCCGTGTGTAATGCGGCCAATCCAGTAACCCCGCACTGAAAGAATCCGTTTTAGCCGATTCTTCGTTACCCAGCACGCCAGGCAGGTATCTTACCAACGCTTCAATCAGTACCATCGCAGGCAATTCCCCGCCTGCCACCACATAGTCCCCTATGGACAGTTCTTCCTCCACCTCCGCATCGAGGAGTCTCTGGTCGATACCCTCATATCTGCCAGCGACCAACACCAGAGCGGATTTAGACGCCAGCCCCTCAACAGCCGTCTGATCGAGAGGCTTTCCTTGGGGGCTCAACCCAATGACCCTGCCCTGATTGGCCGACCGCGCGTCACGGATTGCCGCCGCAAGCGGAGGCGCTTGCATCACCATCCCAGGGCCACCCCCGTAGGGTCGGTCGTCTACGCGGCGGTAACTGTCCTCGCAATAATCACGAGGATTCCAGAAATTCAACTCTAGGATCGACCGCTCTAGCGCGATCCTCGCTATTCCAAAATCTCCAACCGTTTTGACCAACTCTGGAAAGATGCTGACAATGTCTATGCGCATGGCTCAAATACCGAGCGTCGTCCGCTATCTTTACCGTCAAGTCGTGAAAACCCAGATTTTAAAACTGCGTATCCCAGTCCACCAGGATTCGGTTATTTTCAAGATCTACCTCATGTACCGCACCCGGAACATAAGGGATAAGCCGATCCCTGTCGGACCTGACCACCAATACATCGTTAGCACCTGTCTCCATAATGCGGTCAACTCTGCCCAGCAACTCGCCTTGAAGATTGATCACCGTGAGTCCTCTTAACTGGTACCAGTAAAATTCTCCCTCTGCAACGGGTTCCAGCCACGTCGACCAGACTGCAATCTTTGTCCCCACCAACGCCATCGCGTCATCGCGATCGGCGCAATTTTCGAGATGCGCAATTACGCCTTTACTATGACGCTGGCCCTTCAGTAACACTACTTCTTTCCAGTCGCCCTCTTGGTCTAGGAGCCATCGTGGGTATTCGAGAATGCCGCCCCGATCCCGCGAGTAGTCAAAAACTTTTACCCACCCCTTGACTCCAAAAACACCGTTAATTCGGCCCAGCAGCACCGGTTTAGGATCCTGATCAGACATGACGGCCGGGCATCACATCGAATCTGGGTATGAAATTCAGATACCGTCCGCCCTTGATCGGGACACGGTGTCCTTAGGGCTTCACGGGTTCAGAAAAGACGCTACTCGCTCAGAGGGCCGGGCCCCCTGACTAATCCAGTACTGCGCACGCTCATGATCTAGTCGAAGAGACTCTTCGCCCTTCGCCGCCATTGGGTTAAAAAAGCCGATGCGCTCAATAAACCTACCGCGAGGCTGCCGACGCCGCTCAGATACGACAATTGAATAAAAGGGCCGCTTTTTTGAACCGCCGCGGGCAAGCCGAATGGTCACCATCTGTACAATCCTCTAATAATTCGCCAAACCATTCAATTTTA
>DPVA01000207.1:0-5934 GCA_003529705.1 Gammaproteobacteria bacterium
TGGAGGTGTAGTGTTTACTCGCGAGCCTGCTGATCGATGGTGATACAGAAGGGATGGATACCTGTGCGTTTGGCTTCCGTAAGTGCCTGTCGAGTGTCTTCAATACCGTACTCCCCCCGATAGCCGTCGTAGTCATCTGGCTTCCCGTCAGAGAGTGTGATCAGTAGGCGGGTTTTGGCTGATACGTTATTAAGTACATGCGTCAGATGACGGATGGTCACACCCATACGCGTGTAGTCTCTGGGTTCAATGCCCGCTATACGTGCCCGCACCTCATCCGAATAAGGCTCGTTCATGTGTTTGATCCGGTACAGCTCACAGCGTTTGCGCGTCATGCCGGAGAAGCCATAAATGGCGTAGCGGTCGCCCAGTATTTGTAACGCCTCACACAGAAGAACGAGGCACTCTCGCTCCGCATCGTTGATCCAGCCTTTGGTCGAGCCGCTGACATCCACCATGAAGACGACGGCGATGTCGCGTTCGCGCCGTTCAAGACGCGACAGGATGCGCTCACTCATTTCTTCGCCGTTGAGGCTGTCAATCCGGGCACGGACCAGTGCGTCGAGATCGATCTCGTCACCGATCTGCTGATGTCGGACTCGTTGTACTCGAGAACGGAGCGCCTCGAAGCTGCGCCGCAGGATATTGACGGAACCCCTATATTTTTCAATGGTTTGGGAATAAAACACTGCCTCGCCGGCAGGCATATCCCGCTCGCGCAGAACACACCAGTCCTTGCGGTAGTGTCGGCGCCGGAAATCCCATTCGTCATAAAGAAAAACGGCTTCGTCTTTAGTCTGTTGGTTGTTCTCTGCGTTATCTACGGTGTCTGGTTGGGCGCTCGGATCGTAGGCTTGACTCCCGGAAGTTGCGCTCGGCCCCGGTATCGAAAGTTCCTCAAAATCGAGGTTCATCGAACTCAGCAGTTCGTTTACTGCCTCCGGGGCTTCCATAGTCTGGTTGCCGATGCCGATGACGAACGACTCCGTCTCTCCCAGTTCTTCATCGTACCGGGTAACTTTCTGCAAAGTAATCTCGTCAGCCTGCCCAGAGGAGTCGGTTGTCGATGCAAATAACGCCGAAATCGCCTTTGTCAACTCTTGTGTTTCCCGCTCCACGCGAGCCGCACCTATTTTCTCCGCACGCGCTATATCAATTTCGCCTGCCCAGGGCGGTGGTGGCGACAGCCTGGGGTTATCCTCATAAAGGTGTTCAAGCAGCGCCAACGTATCTTGCACAGTAGCGCTTGGCTTGAGGAGTGGCGCGGCAAGTGCACGTGTTTTTTCACTGGTGTCTGAAGATGCAGTCTTTAGCTGGTCCATTTGCCTTGCCAAGCCGGGAAAGGTCCGTCTGACGCAGGCTTCCAGCCGTACCTGTTCCAGAACCTGAAAGAGTTCACGGGCACGCGTGGGGTCTGCATAACGATCCAGTATCTCTGAGAGTGTGGATGCTTCCGGGCTTTCGCGCCGAAACGTACCAAAGTAAATTTGCGCCCAGAGTTGCGTCGCGGTCAGACGATAGAGCATCGCGTTTTTATCCGGGTCTTCAAACCGGTTAATGAATGCTGGGAGGTAAACCGTTTCGGTATCAGTGCAGGCCGTCTCTGAGGTTTTCACCCGCAACGATCTTGCCGAAAGCCCGCGCAGATAGTGACTCAGTATGGTTGTTGTGGTGTCATCGAGGTGAGCCGCACACCCGTTTTGGTCCTGGAGTTCCACAAAGGCATCGACGGCCGCAAGTGCCTGGCTTCCGGGGTAAAGGCCCTGCTGGTCATAAACGTCCATGGCGTTGATGACCCATTTTTCGACGTTATCAAGATCCATCACAGCGAAGGCTCGCGGTACATTCAAAACGAACTGAAAGCCTAGTTCAGAATTGGTACGGATAATGACATCCAGCCAATGCAGTACAAATTCCTGTTGCGCTACATTGCAAAGGGCAAGTTGTTCAGCGGGTCGAGCAGTACTGCGCCCAGAAGAGAGTACGGCGTCGAGCATCTCGTCCAGACGCGTCTGAATCTCATCTGCCGTTATAAGGGCTTTCGAAGTCTGCATGGCGGAGTATGCGTCTGTTGAAGGCAGGCAGTATAGTCTTAACTTTGTGACCCCCGACTTTGATCGGTATTCTGCGTCCTCACAATGCTTCGGAATGTCCGACGGGTGCAGCTTAGCGCTTTCCTGGAGTATTCAGAGCACTTTTTGAGATCGAAGTCAGATTAACTCGTCTGGGCAAACCATGCTTTCACAGATTCTGGATTGGATTGCAGCACACCCTGGCACGACCGGTGTAGCGGTCATTGCCTCTTTGGGGCTCGCTGTAATCTACGCAGCGTTGATTTTTGTGGCTATCGGGCGGATGAGTCCCGATTATTTTGTGCGGGACGAGGTCCGCATGGACACTTGGCGTCAACGCCACCCGGTGCTCCGTTGGATCGGTTTTTTAATTAAGAATTTGCTCGGGGTGATCCTGGTCTTGATGGGGCTTGCCATGCTCGTTCTGCCAGGACAAGGAGTGCTTACGCTTCTCATCGGTATCAGCCTGCTTGATTTTCCTGGCAAGCGGAAGCTGGAAAAAAAAATCGTCCGCGCCCCTACCGTCCATCGGGCAATCGACGCGATTCGTCGCCGGGCTGGCCAGCCGCCACTCCTGTTGCCTGAGAAGAACCAGGATCTCGGCGATGACGCGAGACGCAATGAATCTTCTATTCCCCCTCAAAACTGATAAGGGTCCGGACGGGCACATCCATCGCCGCCAGTTTTTCCCGCCCGCCCAAGTCGGGAAGGTCAATCACAAAACTTGCGCCGACCACTTCGGCACCTGCCTGGCGCACCAGTTGAACCGCAGCGCAGGCGGTACCGCCGGTCGCAATCAGGTCGTCAATAATTAGGACCCTCTGTCCTGGTTTCAGACTGTCGGTATGAATCTCGACTTCATCACTACCGTATTCCAGTTGATACTCGACCGATATCGTATGCCAGGGAAGTTTGCCTTTCTTCCTGACCGCAACGAAGCCGACCGATAACTGGTGTGCCACCGCACCGCCGAGGATAAAGCCCCGCGCCTCGATTCCGGCGACACAATTAATGCCACTCCCTGCAAAAGGCTGAACCAGTTCATCCACCGCCTGGCGAAATCCGGAAGGGCTTTGCAGCAGGGTCGTGATATCCCGAAAGATGATTCCCTTCTTGGGGTAATCTGGCAGTGAGCGAATCAGGTCTTCGATCTGGTTGGCCATTTAGTTTGCTCCTTTAAGCATTCGCCCGGCGACCGCGTCGACTTTTTGCAGCAGCACGGGATCCCGGGCATCAGCATGGGTAATGAGGGCGGCCTCCAGGGCACGATCATCACCGGAAGGACAGACCATCGGGCGTTCTGACATCATAGCCGCAACGGTGCGGACCAATTGACGCGCTTTATCTGCGTTGTTAAGCAGCACCTGAATAATCGCGTCGACCTCCACGTTGTCGTGATCCGGATGCCAACAATCGAAGTCGGTTACCATGGCCACCGTGCAGTAGGGAATTTCAGCCTCACGGGCAAGTTTGGCTTCCGGCATATTGGTCATGCCGATCACATCACAGCCCCACTGCCGGTAAAGCTTGGACTCGGCCAGGGTCGAGAACTGCGGCCCCTCCATTACGAGATAAGTGCCGCCGCGCTGCATCGGGATTTCCGCAGACTTACAGGCTATCTCACACCAATCCCCCAGCCTCGCGTTGACAGGATGCGCCATGGACACGTGGGCCACCATGCCGGTACCGAAAAAACTTTTCTCTCGGGCAAAGGTTCGGTCGATAAACTGATCGACAATCACGAATGTGCCTGGCGCGAGGTGTTCGCGAAAAGAGCCCACCGCGGAGAGTGAAATGATGTCGGTGACACCAGCCCGTTTCAAGGCATCGATGTTGGCGCGATAGTTGATTGTGGTCGGGCTGAAGCGGTGACCCCGGCCATGCCGGGGAAGGAAGACCAGTTGAACGCCATTCAGTCTGCCGAAAAGCAGTTCATCTGAGGGTTCACCCCACGGGGAGGGAACGTTTTGCCATCGGACTTCCTCAAGCCCGTCGATATCGTAAAGACCACTGCCGCCGATGATGCCAAGAACTGGACTTGGGTGAAATTCAGTCATAATTTTTTTATTTTTTGGACAAGGTGCCAATAGATTTTTGAAGAAATTAAGGAGAGTATTTTAGGTCCCAACTGAGGTTTTTGGGCTCTTTCAGAACAAAGAACTCCCCAGTTCCTTGATCGCAACCAGCACTTCAGGTTCGTCGGTCAGGGATTCAGCGATCGCACACCGGCAGGCGGTACCGGGGTTAATGCCGCTTTCCATTAGCTTGGCAGCATGTACCAGCAGTCGGGTGCTGGCACCTTCCTCCAGACCATTTCCTTTGAGATTACGGGTCATCCCTGCGAAACGCACGAGTCGTGTTGCCAGGTCAGGGTCGATGCCTGACTCGCGTACCACGATATCCCGCTCAATCTTTTCATCAGGATAATCAAAGTCGATCGCCACAAAACGCTGGCGTGTGCTCTGCTTTAGGTCCTTCAGCACGCTCTGATACCCGGGGTTATAGGAGATGGCAAGGCAGAACTCAGCGGATGCGTTCAGCACTTCTCCCGTTTTCTCGATAGGGAGTTGGCGACGGTCATCGGCCAGCGGGTGGATGATGACCGTAGTGTCCTTGCGTGCTTCGACGATCTCGTCAAGGTAGCAGAGCGCACCTGCGCGGATCGCGTGACTTAGTGGCCCGTCTATCCATCGAGTTTCCCCGCCAACAATCAGATACCGCCCGACGAGGTCGGCCGCCGTAAGGTCGTCGTGACACGAGACGGTAATGAGCGGGCGTGCAAGACGCCAAGCCATGTATTCCATGAAGCGGGTTTTGCCGCAGCCGGTCGGCCCCTTGAGCAGCACCGGCAACTGGTTGCGCCACGCCGCTTCAAAAAGCGTGACCTCATCGCCCTGTGCGGCGTAGAAGGGTTCTGTATCGATCGTATGGGTAGCGGGTTCTGCAGCGGTCATTGCTCTTGGATTTTTGTGCGTATCGGGTGGGCGGTATCTGCAGGGTGGACCTAAACCTCGAAAGAGTCCACGAGTTTCTTCTTGACCGGCGCGTTCTTGAGCCGGACATACTTGGGTAGCCCGTTCTTGTGGTAGAGCGGATAGTCCTCACCGCGGATGAGTGGCTCCAGATAGCGTCTGCAGCGGGCAGTGATGCCAAAGCCGTCTGTGCTGATGAAACTTCGGGGCATCATTTTTTCTTTGTTTGCCACACGCTTAAGGCTCGCTTCACCCACTTTCCAGCGGTACGGTTTATCAGACAAGCGGACGATGGCTGGCATCACTGCATTTTTTCCGGCGAGGGCCAGTTTTACAGCCGCGGCGCCGGTTGCATAAGCATGGGCCACATCAGATTCCGAGGCGATATGCCGCGCCGAGCGCTGGAGATAATCCGCAACCGCCCAGTGATACTTCAGGCCAAGGTCCCTTTTTACCATTCCGGCCACCACCGGGGCTACACCGCCAAGTTGGGCGTGGCCAAAGGCATCACGCAGACCCTGATCGGCCAGGAATCCACCGTCACTGCTGCGTACCCCTTCAGAAACCACCACGGAACAGTATCCGAAGCGTTTTACTTTCTGATTGACGAGGGCCATAAACCGCTTGCGGTTGAAGGTAATTTCTGGAAAAAGAATCACAACCGGTATCGGGGTTTCTTCGTCGCTTGCCATCCCCCCGGCCGCCGCGATCCACCCAGCGTGTCGTCCCATGACCTCCAGGATGAAAACCTTGGTTGACGTTTTTGCCATGGAGGCGACGTCAAAACTTGCTTCGCGGGTGGATACCGCGATGTACTTGGCGACTGATCCAAAACCCGGACAGTTGTCGGTGATCGGCAGATCATTGTCGACGGTTTTGGGGATATGGAT
>DPVA01000207.1:6333-6669 GCA_003529705.1 Gammaproteobacteria bacterium
ATCGCCGCCGCCGTTATAGAAAAAATAGCCGATGTTATGAGCCTTGAATACTTCAATCAGTCTCTGGTATTCGGCGCGGTTTTCCTCAATGCTTTTCAGCTTGTAGCGGCATGAGCCAAAGGCGCCAGAAGGGGTCTTCTTGAGCGCCGCGATAGCGCTGGCGCTCTCCTTACTGGTATCAATGAGATCCTCGGTAAGCGCCCCGATAATTCCGTACCGGCCTGCAAACACCTTGCCGATATGCTGGCGATGCTGCCGGGCGGTTTCAATGACGCCACAGGCGCTGGCATTGATGACAGCGGTGACGCCACCCGACTGTGCGTAAAAGGCATTTTT
>DPVA01000010.1:0-1549 GCA_003529705.1 Gammaproteobacteria bacterium
GCATGACCAGTCGCCCTGTGTGGCGGCAGGTTCAGACTGCTGGCGTCCCAGTGTTTCCCGGTGCACCGTTCCCGTGTGATAGGTCTCTAGCGCATTTTCCATCAGGAATTTCCAGTTGGCGCGAACGTCAAACGAGATTCGTCTGACGCATCGCAGGTCGGCGGGCACATAGTCCGCAAAAAAATCGGGCATGTTGCCAAGCCATTCCATCAAGGTTGGGCCCGAGTCTGTGTATCGAATAAAGAGAAAACCCGCCCAGGCCGAAAGTGTGACCGATATAAGGCCGTACCCTTCGGCATCAAACGCGAGCGCGGAGTCCATTCCCGGCGCCCGCAGCAGTTGCCCGTCACACGCGTAGACCCAACTGTGATAGGGGCAGACAATCTGTCTGGATGAGCCGCTCCCGCTGAGCAATTGTGTGCCTCGATGGCGGCAGGCGTTGCGAAAGGCCTTAATTTCCCCCGTCCCAGATCGTGTAACGATCACTGAACCTGGAACGCCATCGAAGGTAAGGTAGTCACCGTGTTCCGGAATCTCGTCTTCGCGACCAACGAAATGCCAGCATTTATTGAAGATCGTTTCCACTTCGCGGCCATAAAAGTCAGGGTCCGAATAGCACCAGCCCGGAAGCGTACTGGCTTCGGTTAATGGGCTTCGTACCTCCCGGTAAAGCTTCGGATCAAAAAGTTGATTGAGGATCATGAAGGAGCGTCTTGGCCCGGTTCGTTAGGCTGCCTATTGAGTTTAAGTTGTTAAGGCGAACAGTCTACAATTGACTCTCCAAGATGTGAATCGTGCGAGGTAAACGACTGTGATCACACCGTCAAGACGTCTTGATTTCACCGAGATACCGGTTTTGGATATCGAACCCCTGCTTGCTGGAGAAAATGGGCAAGAGTGTATTGAAATGCTGCGCGCGGCCTGCAGTGAAGTCGGTTTTTTTTATATAAAGAATCATCAGGTTCCCACCTCGCTGATCAGTGATCTCAAATACGCGGCGGGTGAATTTTTCTGCGCATCGACTGATGAGAAGATGGCGCTTGTCATCAGTCCACAGATTCAGGGATATCTTCCGCTGGGGTATCGAAGTTACGAGGGCGAAAAAAGGGCAGGGACCAGCCATCAGGAGGGATTCTGGATTGGTCACGACCGGCCGACGTCAGCCGAGTATCCATTGGATGGGCCGAATCAATGGCCAGAGCACTGTGTTCCATTGAAGGGAACGATGCTGCGTTACTTCGCCGAGGTGGAATGCCTTGCAGATGCACTGCTTCGCGGATTTGCTCTGGCACTCGATCTTGAGGAAGATCAACTTCTGAAGTACTTTAACAAACCGTTAAGCCGCCTCAAGGTCAATCATTATCCTCCCCAACGCAGTCCGGTTCGTGAAGATAATCTTGGCGTAGTGCCCCACACAGACTCAGGGGGTTTTACCATCCTGTGGCAGGACGAAATTGGGGGCCTAGAGGTGCAGAATAAGAACGGTGAGTGGGTGGGTGCTCCGCCGGTCGCAGATACCTTCGTCATTAATATCGGCAACATCATGGAA
>DPVA01000010.1:1848-3526 GCA_003529705.1 Gammaproteobacteria bacterium
ATTAATATCGGCAACATCATGGAAATCTGGAGCAATGGTTTCTTCTCTTCTACGCCACATCGTGTCATCAATTGTGGCAACCATGATCGCTATTCGATCCCACTTTTTGTTAACCCCAGTGCGGATGTTTTCATTGCGCCACTGGTTGGTAATGTCGATGCAGTTCGGCCATTTCATTATGGAACATATCAGAGAGATCTTTGGCGGAATACATTTCCTGTCGCCAATATTGCGTGATCTGGGATTCGATCAGATAGACTGTGGCGGGGGCTTGACTTGAAGCAAAACGTCATCCATTCACTAAAGCCAGGGGAGGCGTTGGGCATTTCTGTGCCAGAGAGATCAAAAGTCCGCGTCGTGAACCCACAGGGACATCAGGTGGTTGATTTATGGGCCTTTGTCAAATCGAGCAGCACTGAGTATCTGTCGATGGCCCACAACCGCACCGCGCACTACACCACCCGGTTTCAGGCAGGCGATGTGTTGGTGAGTAATCGGTTCATGCCTGTGCTGCGCTTCGTGAAAGACACAACAGACGGCTTTCATGACTCATTTCATGCGGCGTGTTCAGCACAGAGTTACGCGTTTTTTGGCGACAGCCAGCAATCTCCGAACTGCGAAGATAATCTCCGAATTATGCTTGAAGATGCGGGTATTGATTTTCTGATTACTCCGCCCCCTTGGAATCTCTTTGAAAAGTCGTTCGTCAACAAGGATGGATCATTGTGTGATGGTGCAACGAGTGCGAGGGCAGGGGACTTTGTGGAACTCATCGCTGAGTGTGAACTCTTTATGGCATTTTCTGCATGCCGGTCAACTATTGGCAATATTCAAAATGGTGAGCCAGGCGGTGCAGAGGTGTGGCTAGAGGAGTAAGCCGCGATACAGCACGATTCCTGAACATGGGGAGAAGAAATGAGTGAACTTTATTTCCGTACCGCTATCCAACTCGTGAGGGGATACCGACGGGGTGATTTTTCTCCTGTGGAAGCAATCAATGCCGTCCTGGCGCGGATAGATCATTGTGAAAGCCAGCTGAATGCCTGGCGACTGGTGGATACCAAGCGCGCGCGAGCGCAGGCGCGTGCCTCGGAAAAGCGCTGGCTCAAGGGAGAGGCCCGGGGCTCTCTTGATGGCGTCCCGGTAGGAATCAAAGATGTGACCGAGACAAAAGTCTGGCCAACTCGCAACGGATCCTTTGTCCCAGAGCGTTGTTCCCAGACTCGGGTTGATGCAATTGTCGTTGAGCGCCTAAAAAGAGAAGGCGCGATTCTGCTGGGAAAGACGCAAACCCCTGAGTTCGCCTGGCTTGGTGTTACCGAAAGTGAATCCCATGGAATCACCCGTAATCCCTGGAATACGGACTGGACACCTGGAGGCTCCAGTGGAGGCTCGGGTGCTGTGGTTGCAGCCGGTATGACGGCGATCGCCACGGGTACTGATTCCGGAGGATCAATCAGAGGGCCGGCGAGTTTTTGCAGTGTTGTGGGGTTCAAACCAACCTTCGGACGCGTACCAGTATGGCCGGCAAGTCCAATGATGGGAATGGAGCACTGTGGCCCGATTGCGCGCTGTGTTCGTGATGTTGGGCTGGCGTTTCAGGCGATGGCTGGCGGTGATAGCCGTGATGGCTCTGCGATCCAGCAAGAAGCGCCGGCTGTGATGACGACGCTTGAGC
>DPVA01000010.1:3852-4718 GCA_003529705.1 Gammaproteobacteria bacterium
AGGAGTGAAGGGGCTCAGAATGGGGTTCTCACCAGACCTTGGAGTCGCCCGGGTTGATGATGAAGTTCGGAAAACTGTCTCTGAGGCGAGGCGTGTATTCACCGGTCTGGGCGCGGTGGTCTCGCGCGCTAAGCTAGATCTTGGCGACGTGAGAAAACTTTCCTATGCCATCTGCAATCCTATGGCGGCCCGTATTCGATCTCGTCTCGGCCAAAATGCTGCACGCCTTAGCAACGAGGCATTTCTCTCCTGTGCCGACGATGGCGAGCAGATGAGCGTCCTGGAGTATCTCGAGGCAGAGGCAAAACGTACGGAGATCCGCGGCAAAATGACCGCGTTTCACGAGAAATATGATCTTCTGATCTGCCCGACGCTCGGATGTGTACCGTTTCCCGTTGGTCATGCGGAGCCGCCGCACTGGCGGAAGCGAGACGGTGAATTTATGGCTATGACAACTCCGTTTGACCTTACCGGACAGCCCGCGGTCTCGGTGCCCTGCGGGTTTAGCGCTCTGGGTGGGCCAATTGGGCTACAGATCGTGGGCGCTTATGGCGAGGATGCCCTGGTGCTGAGAGCCGCCCGCGCCTTTGAAAGGGCGGTCCAGTTAGGAAAAGTGCATCCGCCGATTTGATCACAGATAATTTGATTCTCGATAACTGAAACGGACGCAAGATGGCAACGCTTTCAAGTCAGCAGGTCACTCAATTCGAGCAGGACGGCTACCTATTTCTTGCAGGAGCGCTGACCGGCGAACAGCTTCAAGGTTTGCGGGAGGACTTCGAAAAATGGAAAGAAGCAAGCCGACACGAAAGTGCGCCTTATGGCATTACGTTTGATGGGCGGCCCCGCTTTGATATTGAACCGGG